>NZ_CAKVVF010000032.1:11012-21138 GCF_934833455.1 Oscillibacter sp. KLE 1728 | reverse complement strand
AGCGGAATTTATTTCGACGTGATCCAGGATTCGTCGGATGGGTTGGCCCGGAACCTCTTCAGCCGCTCAATGTCCTCCGGCTTGATCTTCCCCTCCTCAGCGGCCGCCTCGCAGACGGCATCGAAGTTGGAGAGGGAGTGGTTGACGACATTCGCGGCGGCCAGCCGGTCCAGGCCCTTTTGGAGCCCGTAAGTGAAGATGGATGCGACGCCGAGAACCTCGGCACCCGCCTCCCGCAGCGCCTCCACAACTTCAATGCAGCTGCCGGCGGTGGAGATCAGGTCCTCCACCACAACGACCTTCTGGCCCTTCTCCAGCCTGCCCTCGATGCGGTTCTGGCGGCCGTGGTCCTTGTTGCCGGAGCGGACGTAGCCCATGGGCAGGTCCATCAGGTGGCCCACGATGGCGGCGTGGGCGATGCCGGCGGTGGACGTGCCCATCAGCACCTCCACATCCGGGTAATGGGTGCGGATCAGCTCCACCAAGCCCTTCTCCACGGCCGTGCGGACGGCGGGAGCGGTGAGGGTCAGGCGGTTGTCGCAGTAGATGGGGCTCTTGATGCCGCTGGCCCAGGTGAAGGGCTCGTCCGGCCGCAGGAACACCGCGCCGATGCTCAGCAGATCGTGGGCGATTTCACGTTCTAGGTTCATGGAAAAATCCTCCTTATCCAAATGTGCGAAGATGGTCAGTGCTTTCGGCCGACCCAGAAAGCACTTGCGGCCACAATGGCTGCAAGGTACAATAGCGCCGACTCGGTATAACCGAATGGCAGGGCTTTGATCCAGATCACTCCGAATGCCAGTACCATGAAAAAGACAGCAATGACAAGGGCAAGTTCCATCAAATCAAATTTCATGCAGACGTGCCCCCGTTCCGCTCAGCCCCAAAAGTCCTTGACCGCTCTCCGATAAGCGGACACCGGGTCCTCCGCCTGGGTGATGGGACGGCCCACCACGATGTAGTCGCAGCCGGACTTGCCCGCCTTCTCCGGGGTCATGATCCGCTTCTGGTCGCCGGCGGCACTGTCCGCGAACCGGATGCCGGGGGTGACAGTCAGGAAGTCCGCGCCGCAACGCTCCTTGACCAGAGCCGCCTCCAGAGGAGAGCAGACCACGCCGTCCAGGCCGCTGGCGGCGGCGTTCTTGGCGTAGGAGAGCACCGTCTCTGCCATGGGGGTGTCGATCAGCAGCTCGTTTTTCAGGGCGGCGGCGTCGGTGGAGGTCAGCTGGGTGACGGCAATCAGCAGGGGGCGGGTGCCGTCGGGACGAGTCAGGCCCTCCAGGGCGGCCCGCATCATCTCAGAGGTCCCGGCGGCGTGGAGGTTCACCATATCCACATCCAGTCGGGAGAGGACCGCCATGGCCCGCTTCACGGTGTTGGGGATGTCGTGGAGCTTCAGGTCCAGGAAGATCTTGTGGCCCCGGGCCTTGATGTCCCGGACCACCTGGGGGCCCTCGGCATAGAACAGCTCCATGCCGATCTTCACAAAGGGCTTCTCCCCGGCGGGGAACTGGTCCAGGAAGGAGAGGGTCTCCTCACGGGTGGGGAAGTCCAGGGCGATGATGACGTCTTTTGCGCTCATATTCAAACAGTCCTTTCTGTAAATTTCTCGGTGACAGCGTTCAGCCGTGCGCCGCGCCGGTCAGGTCCGCGATACGCTCCACGCCCAGCCTTTCGCACACGCCCGGCAGGGCTTCGATGATCTTCTTGCAGGCATAGGGGTCCCGCAGGTTGGCGGCGCCGATCTCCACGGCGCTGGCCCCCGCCAGCATCATCTCACACACGTCCTCCGCAGAGGAGACGCCGCCGCAGCCGATGATGGGCAGCTGCACCGCCTCGTACACGTCCCACACCATCCGCACCGCCACCGGGAACACCGCGGGGCCGGACAGTCCGCCGGTGCGGTTGGCGATGAGGGGCTTTTTCGTTTTCAGGTCGATCCGCATCCCCAGCAGGGTGTTGATGAGGCAGATGCCGTCGGCTCCCGCGTCAGCGCAGGCCCTTGCGATCTCCGCGATGTCCGTGACGTTGGGGGAGAGCTTCATGAAGACCCGCTTTTTCGTCACCGCCTTCACTGTCCGCGTGACTTCCGCGGCAGCCCTAGGGTCGGAGCCGAAGTTTTTCCCTCCAGCGTGGACATTGGGACAGGAGATGTTCACTTCCAGAATGGACACCTGCTCCACGTCGTTGAGCTTGGCGCAGTTCTCAGCGTACTCCTGGAGAGAGAAGCCCCCCACGTTGGCGATCACCGGCCCATGAAAGATTTTTGCAATGTTGGGTACCTCCTCCGCGATCACCGTGTCGATGCCGGGGTTCTGGAGGCCCACGGCGTTCAGCATCCCGGAGGCGGTCTCCGCGATCCGGGGCTGAGGGTTGCCCGGACGGCTCTCTGCGGTAGTGCCCTTCCAGGAGAAGCTGCCCAGAAGGTCCAGGTCGTACAGCTCTGCGTACTCCCGGCCATAGCCGAAGGTGCCGGAGGCGGGGATTACGGGATTTTTCAGCTCCACCCCTGCAAGGCGGACAGACAGGCTTACCATACGATTTCCTCCTTGTACAGAATGGGGCCGTCCTTGCACACCCGCTTGTAGCCGTTTACCGTGGGTACGGAGCAGCCCATGCAGGCGCCGAAGCCGCAGCCCATCCGGGCCTCGAAGCTGAACTGCCCGCCGGTGAGCTGGGGCAGGCCGTGGACGGCCTTCAGCATGGGGGTGGGGCCGCAGACGAAGGCGTAGCCGCACTCCGGCACATGACGGACCAGATCCGTAACAAATCCCTTTGTGCCCAGGCTGCCGTCCTCCGTGGCCACCATCAGGCGGCAGCCCAGCTTGCCGAATTCCTCCAGGTAAAAGGCGTCTCCGCCGGAGCGGAATCCCAGTCCCACTGTGGGGGCGATGCCCGCCTCCAGCATCCGCTGGGCCAGGCCGTACAGGGGCGCGATGCCGATGCCGCCGCCCAGCAGGATGGGGTGGGTCCCGCCCTTTGCCAGATCAAAGCCGTTGCCGAGACCCGACAGCACATCCAGCTCTGTGCCGGGGACGCACCGCACTAAGTCATGGGTGCCTTCGCCCACCACCCGGACCAGGAGCAGCAGGGCGTCCTTCGTCCAGTTGCAGATGGAGATAGGCCGCCGGAGGAATTTGCCGGGCAGCTGGATGTTCACGAACTGCCCCGGCGCCGTGATGGCGGAGGTGTCGCCGGACAGCACCAGCTCATAGGTGTCGGCGGTCAGCTGCCGGGCGTGTTCCATGGTAAAGAGGGATTGTTTCATAGGTAGTCCTCCTGACAGGGGGGGATGGGGGTCTTATTGATGTTGCGGGAGCTGGCGGTGTACACCAGATTCCCGTTGCAGATGGTCTTGTCCACTCCGGCGGTGACGGTCCAACCGTCAAAGGGCGTGGAACGGCCCTGGGAGAAGAAAAGGGTGCTGTCGATGGCATGGGGCCAGTTCAGATCCAGCACGGTCAGATCCGCGATCTCTCCCGCCTCGATCTTTCCGCCGGGCAGGCGGAACAGCCGCCGGGGATTGACGCACAGGGCGTTCAGCAGCGTGGCGAAAGGGACGATGCCCGGCTCCACCAGCTCCGTATACAGCACCGGGAAGGCACACTCCAACCCCACGATGCCGTTGAGGCTGCGGAGTCCCCTAGACTTCTCCTCCGCGCTGTGGGGGGCGTGGTCCGTGGCGATGCAGTCGATGGTGCCGTCCAGCAGCCCTTCGATCAAAGCATCCCGGTCCGCGGCGGAGCGGATGGGGGGATTCATCTTGAACCGGCCGTCATCCATCAGGTCCTCATCGCAGAGGATCAGGTAGTGGGGCCCGGTCTCGCAGGATACCGGCAGCCCCTCCGCCTTGGCCTTGCGGATGAGGGCCACGCTCTCCTTGGTGGAGACATGGCACACGTGGTACCGGCAGCCGGTCTCCCGCACCAGCTCCAGATCCCGCTCCACCTGTTTCCACTCGCTCTCAGGGGCGTTGCCGGGGAAGCCGTTCCGCTTCGCCCACTCCCCGTCGTGGATGCACCAGCCGGGAGTCAGCAGGGACTCGTCCTCACAGTGGGCAGTGATGGGCTTGTCCAGCTGTTTTGCGAGTTCCATGGCATCGCGCATCTGGTCGGCGGACTGGACGCCTTTCCCGTCGTCGGAGAAGCCGCAGACAAAGGGCTCCATAGCCGGCATGTCCGCCAGCTCCGCGCCTTTTTCGCCCCGGGTGATGGCCCCATAGGGATACACCCGCACCCGGCCGTCCCGGGCGATGGCGTCCAGCTCCGGCCACAGGTGCTCCAGGGAGTCCGGCACCGGATTCAGGTTGGGCATGGCGCACACCGCCGTGTAGCCTCCTGCGGCGGCCGCCGCCGTGCCGGAGGCGATGGTTTCCTTATAAGAAAATCCAGGCTCCCGAAGATGAACATGTACATCAACGAAACCTGGAACAATGACTTGATCCTGACATTCAATTACGGAAAAACCTTCCTGGGAAAGGGAGGGAGAAACGGAAACAATACGGCCTTTGGAAATGGCAACATCCACATTCTGGAAAGTTCCATCCCGGAAAACAGCCCCGCCGGTCAGCAAGAAATTCATGGGTACGCTCCTTCCTCTGCGTCTTCATTCGACATATTATCATAACGGAAAAGGAAGCAGTTGTCAACGCCTATTTTCTGGAGTTTTCCAAAAGCGGCGGCGATTGCCGCCGCCTCTGGAATCTTCCATCAGGGCCGGGGCGGACGGCAGGCCAGGCAGCCGGTATAGAGCCGGGAGACCTCAGGCCAGTCCACCAGTCGCCACCAGGCTTCGAAGTAGTCCGCCCGGCGATTCTGGTATTGGAGATAGTAGGCGTGCTCCCATACGTCGCAACACAGCAAGGGGATCAGGGGCAGCGGTGTGTCCTGGTTTGCGGTCTTTTGGACAGCCAGGTGCCCCTCGCCGTCTGCGGATAGCCAGGCCCAGCCGGAGCCGAATTGCCCCAGGGCCGCCTTGCGCATGGCCTCCTTCAAACCTGCCATGCCGCCGAAGTCCCGTACCACAGCGCCCTCCAGCGCCGTGTCCGGGGCGGAGACCGGCAGGGGGTGGAGGGTGCGGAAATACAGGTCATGATTAAAGACGCCTCCGGCGTTGTTCCGAACGCCCTGTCGCAGGCCATCCGGCAGTTCCTCCCAGTTTAGGCACAGCTTCCAAAGCGGCCAGGACTGATAGGCGGGCGTCCGCTCCAGCAGCTGGTTCAGAGCGTCCACATAGGCGGCGAAGTGCTTGTCGTGATGGAAATACAGCACTTTTTCGATCAGCTCCGGCGCCAGCGCGTCATAGCCGTAGGGCAGGGGCGGCAGGGTGAAGGGATAATGCTGTTCCATGTATTGCTCCAAGGGGATCATCCTTTCCGGCGAAGTGTCAAAGTCCGCTGTTCCCATCCTATGCAGAAAGGGAATCCCATATTTCCAAAAGGTGCTGCACAAAAACCGGGAGGGCGTTTCGCCCTCCCGGTCCGGTCTCAGCAGTGGCCGCAGGTATGGCCGCTCTCGTGGTGGCCGCAGCCGTGGTCGCCGCAGGTGTGCTCCTCACCGTGGTGATGGTCGCAGGTGGCTGCATCGGCGCTGACCAGCGTGCCTGCCAGCAGTTCTGCCACCCGGGTGTCCGCGTCGCCCTGGCAGCCGGCGTACAGCCGGATACCTGCCTCCGCCAACGCCATCTGGGCCCCACCGCCGATGCCGCCGCAGATCAGGGCATCCACCTGACGGTCCTTCAAAAAGCCAGCCAGGGCCCCGTGTCCGCTGCCATTGGTATCCACCACCTGGGAGGAGGCTACGGTGCCGTTCTCCACATCATAGAGCTTGAACTGTGCCGTGTGGCCAAAGTGCTGGAACACCTGGCCGTTTTCATAGGTAACTGCGATTTTCATGAGGACGCTTCCTTTCCGTCTTGGGAGGCACACCGGCCGCAGGGCCAGCTGAAGCCCCCGCAACATTACAGGGGACAGAGGGCGTAGCTACCCCCGCCCAACTGCAGTGGACGGCCCTCCACCAGAAAGACCGCCAGCTTCCGCCGGGCCTGGGCGTAGATCCGCTGGACTGTGGTCCGGGCCACCCCCATCTGGGCGGCGGCCTCCTCCTGGTTCAGGCCCAGGTAGTCCATCAGCCGTAGCGCCTCATACTCCTCCACCGTCAGCTCCACGGCCTCTCTGTGGGCAGGCCGTTCCGGGGAAAAGCGGCAGTGGGTCGGCATCTGGCAGACCCGGCGGCATTTGGCACTGCGCGGCATGGATGTCCCTCCCTTGTTTTGAACATATATCCATTATATACAGTTTTGAACATATGTCAAGAATAACTTTGGGAAAATCTGCGTTCCGCCTTGACAAGTCCAGGGCGGTCCCCTTATGATGGAGCCGGAGAGGGGGCGGTTCTCTTGAAAAAGAAGTGGAAGGTCCTGCTGGTGTGCGTGGTGGTTTTGACTGGAATCGCCGCCTGGTGCCTCGTCCCCCGTCCTGCGGTGGAGGAGGATTTCAAAATCCATTATGTGAGGACAGGAGAAAGGCTGACAGACATCACGGGCCAGGTAGACCTGGAGGCCCTCGGCGGCCTGCTGCGGAACGCAGACCGCCTGGGATACCACTGGGGATATGACGGCAGGGTCGAGGAGCGGTATATGCTGATCATGGGCGTAGACCGGAAAGGCCCGGTCCACATTCTTCTGGATGAGGGAACCTTCCTGGTGGACCGTGGAGACTTCCTGGGAATGTACCCGCTGGTAAACGGAGAAGAACTTCTGGAACAGGTCTGGGCGTTGCTTCCAGAACCATAACAGGGGAGGGATACGCCTGTGTCAAGAAAGTGGAAAATCCTGCTGGCGTGCGTCGTGGCAGTGACGGCAGCATGTGCTGCGGCGTGGTATCTCCTTCCCCGCCCCGCGGTAGGGGAGGACTACGAAGTCCAGTATATCAATGTGGGAGAGACGCTGGAGAATATTACCGGTCAGATAGACCAGAATACCTGTAACGCCCTCAATGACCTGCTTCGGCAAACAGAGAGAAGGGGGTACCGCAGAAATGTCTTTCCAAGGCAGCTGCGGGAGGACACGGTGCAGATCATAGGCGTCGACAGCCATGGACCCTGGTTCTTTGAGCTGGACGGCGAAGCTTGCGTACTCTGCGACGGACAAAGGGGCGGCTACCCCATTATTGACGGCGAAGGGCTGCTGAAACAGGTCTGGGCCCTGCTGCCGGAGCCGTGACAGGGGAGGGATGCGCCTGTGAAAAGAAAGTGGAGATTCCTGCTGTTGTGCGCTGCCGCCGTGGCAGCCCTGACTGGCTATTTCTTCCTGCTACCCGCCCCGGCAGTGGGAGAGGGCTTCCAGCTGCTGGAGGTCCGGCAGGACGGACGGGATTTGACGGCGTCGCTCCGGCCGGAGCAGCTGGCGGACCTGGAGGCTACAATGCGGGGGGCCTCCAGGTTCCGCTGGAAGAATCCCATTGGGGTATATCCTCTGGAAGCGGATACCGTCACGCTCCTGGGTGCCAATGGGGAATCCGTCATCCTGGTGGGCAGTCAGGGGCGCTTTGCGGTGGACGGCTATCCCCTGCACGACGGGGAGACCCTGCTGGCGGAGGTTCAGAACATCCTCGCATCCTAATTCATTTTGCTTATAGATAAGAGCAGATACAGCGGAAAGGAGCAATCAGATGGAACAGCGGGAAGCGGCCATCTGCCAATGGTTCGACATGTGGCTCACCAAGCGGGACACCGGCATCCGGGACCTTTTCGCCCCGGACGCGGTGTACATCGAGAGCTGGGGCCCGGAGTACCACGGCGCGGACAAGATCGCCTGGTGGTTCACCGAGTGGAATCGCCGGGGCACGGTGGAGCGGTGGGATATCCGCCAGTTCTTCCACAAGGGGGACCAGACGGTGGTGGAGTGGACCTTCGCCAACCGGATGGACGACGGCCGCCGGGAGGTGTTCGAGGGCATGACCCTGGTCCGCTGGACGGCAACGGGGCAGATCGCCCGTCTCCAGGAGTTCGGCTGCAACCTGGGCCGTTACGACCCCTACGCCCACGGCCCGGAGCCCCGGTTCCGGGACCAGCAGGCGGCCTGGTTCTGAAAACCCAAACAACGGCGCCCGTTCCGAAAGGAACGGGCGCCGTTGTTTGGATACCAAGAAGGGACGTCTTATTTTTGCAGCGTCTTGACCCACTGGCCGTACTTCTCCAGATTGGCGTCACAGGCGGCAGAATCCGCGCCCTGGGTCAGAATATACACCTTGATCTTGGGCTCCGTACCGGAGGGCCGCACCAGAATGGTGGTGCCGTCCGCCAGCTCGAACCGCAGCACGTTGGAGCCGGAGAGCTCCATGGCGCTCTTCGCACCGGTGGCGCAGTCCACCACGGACCCGTCGGTGTAGTCCTTCCGGGTGACGACTTTCACGCCGGAGATCTCCGCCGGGGGATTCTCCCGGAGATTCTTCATCAGCTGCGCCATATCCTTCAGACCGTCCAGGCCGGGCATCACCAGGTTGTAGGTCTTTTCGGCGTAGTGACCATACTTCTCGTATAGCTTCTCCAGGGCGTCGAACAGCGTCATGCCCTGGGCGGCGTACCAGGCGGCCATCTCCGTCAGCAGCATGGAGGCGGTGACGGCGTCCTTGTCCCGGACGTAGTCGCCCAGCATGTAGCCGTAGCTCTCCTCATAGGAGAAGATGACCTTTCCTTCGCCGGCGGCCTCCAGGGCGTTCTTCTTCTCCGCCATGAACTTGAAGCCAGTGAAGGTGTCGTAGCAGGTGACGCCGTTGGACTCAGCCACCTTCCGGGCCATCTCCGTGGTGACGATGGTCTTGAGGGCCACGGGCTCCTCCGGCATTTTGCCGGAGCGGCGCATGGCGCCGATGAGGTAGTCCAGCAGCAACACGCCGGTCTGATTTCCGGTGACGGGGCGGTACTCGCCGCTGTGGTCCCGGATCATGATGCCCACCCGGTCGCTGTCCGGGTCAGTGCCCAGGATGAAGTCCACGTCATTCTCCCGGGCCAGGTCGATGGCCAGATAGAAGCCCTCCGGGTTCTCCGGGTTGGGGGAGACCACGGTGGGGAAGTCGCCGTCGATCACCATCTGCTTGGGCTCACAGATCAGGTGCTTGATGCCCAGGGTCCGCAATGCCTCCGGCACCAGCTTGTAGCCGCAGCCGTGGAAGGGAGTGTACACCAGCTTGAAGGTGTCCGCCACCTTGGCCACGGTTTCCTTGTCGTTAATCATGGCAGTGACGTTAGCCATAAACTTTCGGTCCGTCTCCTCCCCCATGGTCTCAATGAGGCCGGCCTTCACCGCCTCGTCGAAGTCCATGCGCCGGATGCCATTGAAGACGTCGATCTGTTCCAGAGCAGCGGCGATGGCGTCGGCGTGGTGAGGGGGCAGCTGGGCGCCGTCCTCCCAGTAGACCTTGTAGCCATTGTACTCCTTCGGATTGTGGCTGGCGGTGACATTGATGCCCGCCTGGCAGCGGTACTCCCGCACGGCGAAGCTCAGCTCCGGCGTGGGGCGGAGGGACTCGAAGATCCGCACATGGATACCGTTGGCGGCGCAGACCTCCGCCGCCGCCCGGGCGAACTCCATGGAGTGGTTCCGGCAGTCCATACAGATGGCCACGCCCCGGCGCTTGCCCTCCTCGCCCTCGGCGCAGATGACCTGGGCAAAGCCCTGGGTGGCCCAGCGGATCACATGGATGTTCATGTTGTGCAGGCCCACGGCCATGATGCCCCGCAGGCCGGCGGTGCCGAACTCCAGCGGGCCGTAGAACCGGCTCTCAATCTCCTTGGGGTCATTTCGGATGCTCTCCAGCTCCGCACGCTCCGCGTCGGACAGGGCAGGACTCGCCAGCCACTTTTCATATTCCTTCATAAAATCCATGCGAGAGATACCTCCTGTTGTGTAAATTGAGAACGGAGGCGGGACATTAGTCCTGCTCCGGGATTTCCGCGGGGGTGTTCAGCAGCGCCTGGGCCTCCTCCAGTTGGGAGGCGGGGACCCAAATCTCTACTCCCTGGGAGGCGAAGCCTCCCAGCACCTTGCCCAGGGACCCGTTCTGGAAGGCGGGGATGCCGCAGCTTTCCAAAAACGACACAGTGATGTCCGCCTGGCTGTCTAGCTC
>NZ_CAKVVF010000032.1:5416-11002 GCF_934833455.1 Oscillibacter sp. KLE 1728 | reverse complement strand
TCTTTCGGCCAGCGGTCCAGCAGGTCCCGGTCCGCCCGGGCCCAGAAGTCCTTTGCCGGTTCTGTCATAGTTCCACGTCCTTTACTTGTGATATTTGGTGCCTGCGTTGATCTGATACGCCCGGTAGATCTGTTCCAGCACCATCACCCGGGCCAGATGGTGGGGGAAGGTCATGGGAGACATGGAGAGCCGCAGCCTGGCCTCTGCTTTGATGGAGGGGTGCAGGCCAAAGGACCCGCCGATGAGAAACACCAGATGTCCCACGCCCTGGCTGGCCCAGGCAGCCATCTGCCGGGCCAGCGCCTCGCTGGACCGCGGCTCTCCCTCCACGCACAGAGCGATCAGGGCGGCGCCGGATGGGAGCTTGGCCCGGATGGCAGCAGCCTCCTTCAAAAGGGCCGCCTCGATCTGGGCGGGGGAGGGGGCCTCCGGCAGCCGCTCCTCCGGCAGTTCTACCAGCTCCAGCTTACAGAAGCGGGACAGCCGCTTGACGTACTCCGCCGCGGCGTCCATATAAAATTTCTCCTTCAGCTTCCCGACGCACAGGATCGTCACCTTCTGCATACGGACCTCCTGCTCACGGTGTGGGCTGGGCCCAGGCAGTCCCTGGGAGCCACAGACAGCAGAGGCGAGACACCTGCGGCGGAGAGAGCCCGTTCTACGGCAGTTTGCGCCATGGCGGGCGTATTATTCTCCCGGCTCAGATGGGCCAGGATGATCTCTGATGTGCCGCTCTGCGCCAGAACGGCGGCAAAACGGGCGGCATCCTCATTGCTGAGATGGCCTTGTGCGCCCAGAATCCGCTGTTTCAAATAGTAGGGGTAGGGCCCGCTGCGGAGGGTCTCGATGTCGTGGTTGGCCTCCAGCACCGCCAGATCCACGCCCTCCAGAATGTCGGCAGCCTCGTCGGTGACGTAGCCGGTATCCGTCAGGACACCGACGGCGCCGCCGGCGGCGTCCAGCCGGAAACCACAGGAACCGGGAGCGTCATGGGATGTGGGAAATGCCGTCACGGCAAACTCTCCGATAGACTGGGGGATGCCGAAGTCCAGCGCGTCCAGCCGTGTCTCTGCGCCGGGCAGCCGCCAGGATAGCTCCCGGGCGGCCCGCTCGGTGGTAAAAACCGGGGCGGCGCAGCGCTTGAGCAGCGTCTGCAGGCCGGAGATGTGGTCCGCGTGGGTGTGCGTGATGAGAATGGCCGTGAGGCTTCCGAGCTCCAGGCCCAGCTCCCGCAAAGCGGCAGTGATGCGGCGGCAGGAAATGCCCGCATCCAGCAGAATATAGCTCTCCCCGCAGGAGAGCAGCAGCGCGTTCCCGGAGGAACCGCTTGCCAGCGTATGTACGGTGGTCAAAAAACATACCTCTTCCGGTGAAAAGTAAGACGTCCACAAGGGAGGCCGTCGACGAAAGTCGCCATCCTCCATCGCGGACGTAAAATCGCTCGATCTATGGAAATGTCTTGATTGTATAACCCCGCGGCAGCGGGGGAAACCTAGAGAAGCCTGTACCCCGTTTCAGCCAATGTGGGCCTCCAGCTCCTCGGACTCACCGGGGACCTCCACGGTACGGATGGAAGCGCCAAGGCCCTGGAGCTTGGTGACGATATCCTCATAGCCCCGCTCGATATACTGTACGCAGCTGATCTCGCTCTCGCCCTTGGCAGCCAGGGCAGCGATCACCAATGCCGCGCCGGCCCGCAGATCGCAGGCCTGGATGGGCGCACCGGTGAGATGGTCCACGCCCTCCACCACAGCGGTCTTGTCGTCTACCTGGATGCTGGCGCCCATGCGCTTGAGCTCATCCACATAGCGGTAGCGGTTGTTCCAGACGCTCTCCGTCACCAGGGAAGTGCCCTCCGCCAGGCAGAGGACGGTGGTGATCTGGGGCTGCATATCTGTGGGAAAGCCCGGATAGGGCATGGTTTTCACATTGGCCTTCTGCAAGGGGCCGCTGCGGCGGACCAGAAGGGTGTCCTCCCGCTCCTCTACCTCCACGCCCATCTCCACCAGCTTGGCGGTGATGCAATCCATGTGCTTGGGGATGATATTCTTCACCAGGATCTGGCCGCCGGTGGCAGCCACGGCGGCCATATAGGTGCCTGCCTCAATCTGGTCGGGAATGATGGCGTAGCTGCCGCCCCGCAGGCGGTCCACGCCCTGAATTTTAATGGTGTCCGTGCCGGCACCCCGGATGTTGGCGCCCATCGAGTTGAGGAAGTTGGCCAGGTCCACGATATGGGGCTCCTTGGCAGCGTTCTCGATGACGGTGTTGCCTTCCGCCCGGACGGCGGCCATCATGATATTCATGGTAGCGCCCACGGAGACCACATCCAAATAGATGTTGGCGCCCTTGAGGCGGCCGGTCTCCGTGGAAGCGTTGATGAAGCCGCCCTCCACCATGACCTTGGCGCCAAGCGCGGTAAAGCCCTTCACGTGCTGGTCGATGGGGCGCACCCCGAAGTTGCAGCCGCCGGGCATGGCGACCTCCGCCTGGCCGAAGCGGCCCAGGAGAGAACCAATCAGATAATAGGAGGCCCGCATCTTCCGGGCCAACTCATAGGAGGTTCGGGTGGAGCGGATGCGGCTGGCGTCGATCTCCACTGTATGGCGGTTGATGACGCGGATGCCGGCACCCAAATGCTCCAGAATCTTCAGGGACAGCGTCACATCGGAGATCTGGGGGATATTTTCGATCCGGCAGACCCCGTCCACCAGCAGAGCGGCGGGGATGATGGCAACGGCGGCGTTTTTGGCGCCGCTGATCTCTACTTCACCAAACAGGGGATGACCACCCTGTACAATATACTTTGTCAAAGTCGATACCCTCTCTTCAAAAGGCGCTTTCTTTTGTGGCGGCACCTGTAATTTCTATGAAACAGTGTGCCCGGCCCGTGCCGCTTCATACCCGCTAAAGACCTGCGAAACCGGAGAAATTTTCCGGATGGGGAAGCTCACACACCCAAACTATACCATATCCCCGCGCAAAATGCAAACCCTTCCTGCGAGCCGGACGGGTTCCGCGTCAAAATTCGTCAAAATTCCAAAGCCGCCGACGGCTGAAAACAGCCGCTTCAGGCCGAATCGCGGCGCACAGGCGGAGAAATTTGGAAACAAATTATCTGCCCGGCAGGGCTCCAGTTACTCAGCCGGAGGAGACGGCGCCGGTGTAGCAGCTGACATAATAATCAGCCGTATCCGTAGAAACGCACCAGGCGGGCACCAGGGCCATAGGAGTGGCTGTGGTGCTCTGCAGCTCATAACAGAGGTACAGGTCCGTCACGGCAGTGACCACCGCGCCGCTCTGAACGGTGCCGAGGAAGGCATTGAGGGCATCCAGAGCGGACAGGGCACCGTTCCCATTGGCGGTCTGTCCCGCCTGGGGCAGGTGGGTACCGCTGACGGAGGCCACCCGCCCGCCGGAGATGGAGAAGGAGACGGTGCAGTTGACCACCGGGGCCCCGTCGTAGGTCTGGACCGCGGAGGCGCTGCCGTCCTCCCCATCCAGGGAGAAGGCGAGGGCTTCGTAGTGGAACGCACGGCAGAAGGCCCGGCACAGGGCGTCCGCTGTCTCGCCGCTCTGTTCGATCACCACGTCAAAGGTGCCGTCGGACCGGAAGACGGCGCTGCCGTTTTCGCTTTGATAGGTGGTGACGCCGCCGCCACCATCAGACATGACCAGCTCATCTCCCAGGAGAAAGCCGGCCAGCTTCTCATCCTCGTCCGGGTCCCTGGACAAGGTCAGGCCGGCGGGCGGTGTGGCGCCGGGGATAATGCCGTCATCCAGAGAGACACCCTCCGCCGCGAACAGCTGCACCATCTGCTGACGGGCCTCTGCCTGGGCGGAATAGCCGGTGGTCAGCCGTACTCCCAGCAGGCCCAGGAGGCAGAGATTCATCAGAGCCAGGATCAGAATGATGATGTTTTTCAGACGGAAGCTCTCCATCCGTCGGACCTCCTTTCCACCGCCGGAGCGGCTTGTATCCGCTGCACTCAGTCCGCCAGCCAGCTGGCGGATACCGAGTCTCCGCCGCCGTCGGCATAGCCCACAGACAGCTCTGTGCCGGGATGCTCCGCTGCAATGGCCAGCGTCTGCCGCAGCGGCAGCAGGAGCGACGTCTCCCCGGCGGTGCTGTACTGCCGGAACCGCAGGGTGAGGCGGGTGACGCTGGTGCCGGAGAGCGTGATCTCGGCGGCGTGTCCGCCGTCGGAGAAGCGAATGGGGACACCATCGATCTGATATCCGAACAGAAGCTGGGTGGTGTCCCCGCCCTGACTGACGGACTCCAGATACAGCCTTGCCTCGCCGGAGCGGTCCTCTGTCAGCTGTTCCAGCAGGATACTGGCACCCAGCACGGCTTCCGCCGCAGTGGGGACCTCCTCCTGTGCGGAGATCTCCAGCGTAGCATCTGTTCCGCTGCGGTAGGTGATCTCCCCGGAGGGACGGATGTGAAGGGAGCGATCGGCTTCGACCTCGGTGATGACCTCCGTGCCGTCGGCCTCCGCATAGCGCTCCCGCGTGTTGATGTTGAAGCCGAAAGCCGCCAGCAGCCAGTCCGTGCCGGAGATGGATGAAGCGGCAGAGAGGACCGGCAGCTGCGGTAACTCCGTCGGCAGGATGGAGAGGGGAAACAGCTTGCCGTATAGCGGCTCAATCTCCACAACCTCAAAGGCGAAGGAGACGCTTCCCATGCCGGACTGGCTCACTGCCTCTGTAAGAGAATCTATGGAGAGGGCGGTGGAGGCGACGGTGCCGGTGAGGACGGTATCAGCACCGTCCCATACATAGAGATGGACGGAGCCGTCCGCCCCTGCGGCCAGCAGCAGACAGCGGGCATTTCCCTCCAACGCGGTGCCCTCTGCACCGGTGAGCTCGGCAAGCACCTGGAGGGGCAGGGGATTCAAAAAATCAAAATAGATGGAAGGGCCCGAGAGGGCACCCCGAAAGGCATCCGTTGCAGAAGGAGCAAGGTGCTGGACGGAGCCCAGAGCCTCCCGCAGGCCCAGGGCGGAGAAGCCGTCACTGTTGGTAGTGAAGCCCAGGCTGCCATACCGGCCGTAGGAGTCCGTGAGGACCACCCGTACCGGAGCGGGAAACTCCCGCAGCCGGGAGGGTGAGCCCTCGCCGGTCAGCCGCTCCAGATAGAGCGGGTCCTCCGACGTGCCCAGATTGTACAGCTGCAGCTGGGCGAACAGGAGCACCGCCGAGACGGACAGAAGCGCGATGGCGATGTTCTGGATGAGGTTGCGGCGCCTGCGCCGGGCCGTTTGATCCATGGGCGGCCTCCTTTCAGCGGTTTTGCGGATGTGACTTTCTCAGATGGGGTTGGAGGGCCCGCCGATGGGCAGCGTCAGCCGGATGGTGGTGCCGGGGCCCTCGTGGGGCGCCAGGGCGATGGTGCCGTGGTGGCGCTGGACGATCTCCCTGGCGATGGAGAGACCCAGGCCCGTGCCGCCGGACTCCCGGGAACGGGCCTTGTCCACCCGATAAAAGCGGTCGAAGATCCGGTCCCGATCCTTCTCTGGGATGCCGATGCCGTCATCGCAGACCTCCATCCAGACCTCCGCCTCTGTGGAGCCGGCGGTGATG
>NZ_CAKVVF010000032.1:0-5406 GCF_934833455.1 Oscillibacter sp. KLE 1728 | reverse complement strand
GTACTTGACGGCATTGCCGATGACGTTCATCATCACCTGCTCCAGCCGGCTCCGGTCCCCCACGATCAAGGGCAGGCTCTCCGGCGGAGTATAGGTCAGCGTGTGCCCGTGCTGCTTGGCGGCCAGGGCATTGGCACGGGTGACGCTCTCAATGGCGTCCCCGAAAGGAAAGCGGGAGAGCACCAGCTCCGCATTGCCCGCATCCAGACGGCTGAGGGTCAGCAGATCCTGAACGATGTGGGTCATGCGGTCCGTCTCCGTGATGATGATGTCCAGAAAGCTGTTGGAGGTCTCCACAGGGATGTCCCCCTCCGCGTCCCGCAGGGTCTCGGCATAGCTGCGGACGTTGGTGAGGGGGGTGCGCAGCTCGTGGGAGACATTGGCCACGAACTCCTTGCGCCGCTCCTCGTTGCGGTGCTGCTCCGTCACGTCATGAAGCACCACCAGCACGCCGCCGCTGGCCTGGTCGGAAAACGGCGCCAGAAACAGCTCCAGCGTCCGGTCCCCCACCTCCATCTCCGCCTCGGCGTAGTTGGGTCTTTGGAGGGCCAGGGTCTCCTGGAAGGGATAGACCTGACCGAAGAGGGTATCGTAGGTAGTGCCCTCCGGCACACTGCGATGGAGCATATTGGTGGCGGCGGGATTGCAGTGGATAAGGAGGCTGTCGTGGTCAAAGGCCACCACGCCGTCGGTCATGTGGAGGAACAGGGTGTCCAGCTTGTTCCGCTCGTTCTCCACGGCGGCCAGCGTGGCTTGAAGGACATCGGCCATCTCGTTGAAGGTGCCCGTGAGGATGCCGATCTCGTCAGTGGACTCCACGGGGAGCTGGCTGTCAAAGTCTCCCGCGGCCACCCGCTCTGCCCCGGCGGTGAGCTTTTCGATGGGGCCCACCATGGTCTTGGACAGCAGGAAGCTCAACAGGACAGAGATCAGCAGGCCGATCACCAGCGCCTGCATGATGATGAGGAAGAGCTGGGAGTTCAGGTCCGTCACTGTGTCCTTGTTGTCCAGGATGTAAATGATGTAGGCGTTTCCGCCCCCCATGATGGGGATGGCTGCGTCCATATAGTCGGCGGTGATGTCGCTGCGGTCTCCCACCAGGGTGCTGTCGCCCTGAGCCACGGCATTCCGGGCGGTCAGCAGGTTGGCGGTCTGCTCCCGGGGGAGCTCTGACGCCTCTGCAGACCCGTCCAGGTAGGTGCCGCTCTGCCCATCCAGGATGAAGTAGTTCCGGGTGCGGTAGTCGATGCCCAGGGAGCCGGCCCGGCCCTCCAGCATCTCCTTGATGCCGGCGGCGCCGTCCGGTTCGGCCGCCCGGGCCCGGAGGGTGGAGACATAGCCGTCGCTGTCGTCGCTGAACACGGCGCTGATCTGCTCGTAAAAGGTGTCGATATAGAAGCTGGAGACGCTGGTGGTCAGGAACGCACCTACCACCGCCATCAGCGAGGTGATGAGCAGCAGCAGAATCAGCATCAGCTTCATGTGGAGGCTGCGGAACACGGCGAACACCTTCTTTCCTTAGAGAATGGAGGGCGGAGTCATTTCACGGAGAAGTAGTAGCCGGCGCCCCGGCGGGTGAGGATGAAGACAGGATTGGCGGGGTCGGCCTCGATCTTCTCCCGCAGGCGCCGGACCGTCACGTCCACGGTCCGCACGTCGTCGCCCACATAGCCGTAGTTCCACACCTGCTCCATCAGGTCGATGCGGGAGTAGACCTTGTTGGGATGGCTGGCCAGAAAGGTCAGCAGCTCATACTCCCGCTGGGTCAGGTCGATGGCCTTACCGGCCCGGAAGACCTGGTGGCTGTCGGTATTGATAGACAAATCCCCGGACACGGGCATGGCGGAGGCCGCGGCAGAGGCGGCAGCCGGCGGCGTCATGGTGGTCCGCCGGATGTTGGCTCCTACCCGGGCCACCAGCTCCCGCATAGAGAAGGGCTTGGTGATATAGTCGTCGGCACCGATCTCCAGCCCCAGGACCTTGTCCGCCTCCTCCTCCCGGGCGGTGAGGATGATGACGGGAACGCTGCTGCCCTGGTCCCGCAGGGCGCGGCACACGTCAAAGCCGTTTTTCTTGGGCAGCATTACATCCAGCAGGATCAGGTCCGGATTGGCGGATACCGCCTGAGCCAGGCCGTCCTCTCCGTCATAGGCCTCCAGCGTCTGATAGCCCGCCCGCTGGAGATTGAACCGCAGGATGTCCACGATATTCTTCTCGTCCTCCACGATCAGGACGGTTTTCGGATCGCTCATGGCAGAGTCTCCTCTCAAAGATTCAGAAGCACTTTTGCCTTCAGCACGGCGGCGATGGTCTTGCTGTCCTCGATCTCCCCGTCCATGACGCGGTGGACCATCTCATTGAAGGGAATGCGCTCCACATTCAAGAATTCATCCTCGTCCAGCTGCTGGGACTCCATGTGCAGGCCCTTTGCCAGGAAGAGGTACAGCCGCTCACTGAGACAGCCGGGAGAGGGCAGGGTCACGCCCATGGGCAGGAAGGTGTCCGGCACGGCACCGGTCTCCTCCTTCAGCTCCCGCAGGGCACCGGCCACCGGGTCCTCGCCCGGCTCCAGCTTTCCGGCGGGGATCTCCAGCAGCGTCTTTCCGATCACATAGCGGTACTGGGTGACGGTGAGCACATTGTTCCGGTCGTCCAGGGCCAGAATGGCCACGCCGTCCACATGCTCTACTACCTCGCGGAAAGAGGTCCTGCCGTTCGGCAGCTGCACCTGGTCCACGTGCAGGCTCAGGAAGCTTCCCTGGTACTTTTCCTCCCGGCTGAGGGTCTTCTCCGTCAGATCCGCAGTCTGATTCATATAGCATTCCACCTTGTGTCTATTTTTTGTATATTCAGGACATACTCAATCACTTTATTATAGCATATCCTCCAGAAAAAGCCAACTGTGACTTTCTCTTGAAGATGCGGGGAAAATATGGTATTATAATAAAACCTTCCAGGAAAGAGGTGAGCCCCACGGAGAAGAAGGGAATCAAGATCGCGGCCCAGAACCGCAAGGCCTTCCACGACTACTTCGTGGAGGACCGGTACGAGGCGGGCATCGAGCTTGCGGGCACGGAGGTCAAGTCCATCCGGGCCGGAACGCTGAATTTGAAGGACGCCTACTGTACGGTAAAGGATGGGGAGCTGTTCGTCCATGGGATGCACATCTCCCCCTATGAGAAGGGCAACATCTTCAACCGGGACCCGGTGCGCTCCCGGCGGTTGCTGATGCACAAACGAGAGATCCGCAAGCTCCATGCCCTGGTGAAGCAGGACGGCTATGCCCTGGTGCCCCTGTCCGTCTATTTTAAGGATTCCCGGGTGAAGCTGGAGATCGGCCTGTGCCGGGGCAAGAAGAACTATGACAAGCGGGCGGCTGCCTCCCAGCGGGACGCCAAGCGGGAGATTGACCGCACCCTAAAAGAAAGGAATCGATGATATGTCTGACATGACGAACCCTATTGTCACCATCACCATGGAAAACGGCGCTGTGATGACCGGCGAGCTATACCCCGCCAAGGCTCCCAACACGGTGGCCAACTTCATCTCCCTGGCCAACAAGGGCTTTTATGACGGCCTGGTCTTCCACCGGGTCATCCCCGGCTTCATGATCCAGGGCGGCTGCCCCGACGGCAACGGCATGGGCGGCCCCGGCTATGACATCCGGGGCGAGTTCTCCGGCAACGGCTTTGCCCAGAACGACCTGAAGCACACCACCGGCGTGCTGTCCATGGCCCGGGCCATGCATCCGGACTCCGCCGGCAGCCAGTTCTTCATCATGGTGGCCCCGGCGCCCCATCTGGACGGGCAGTACGCCGCCTTCGGCCAGGTGACCGGAAACGTGGAGGAGGCCATCCGCATCTCGGAGGTCCCCACCGACTGGAACGACAAGCCCAAGACACCGGTGGTCATTCAGAGCATTCGGGTGGACACCCAGGGCGTGGACTATCCGGAGCCTGAAAAGCGCTGAGAGGGGGAGAGCCCAATGAAGACGGCCATCATCACCGGCGCGTCCTCCGGTCTGGGACGGGAGTTTGCCCGCCAGCTGACGGACATATTCCCGGAGATTGAGTGCTGCTGGCTCATTGCCCGCCGGGAGGACCGGCTGGAGGAGATCGCCCGGGAGATGGTGGGGGTGGAGACGGTCTGCCTTCCCTTGGACCTGTGCGATTCCATGTCCTTTACCACCCTGCAGGAAAAACTGGCGGCGGAGAAACCGGAGGTGGCGATCCTCATCAACAACGCCGGCTGCGGTTACCTGGGCCGGATGGGGGAGACGGAGACCGCTGTCCAGACCCGGATGGTAGATCTGAACGTCCGGGCCATGACGGCGATGACGAACCTGGTCATTCCCTATATGCCGGCGGGGGGACGCATCCTCAACACGTCTTCCATCGCATCCTTCTGCCCCACGCCCCGGATGACGGTGTACGGCGCTAGCAAGGCGTATGTGTCCTCCTTCACTGTGGGCCTCAGTGAAGAGCTGAAGCGAAGGGACATCACCGTTACGGCGGTGTGCCCCGGCCCCATGAAAACGGAGTTCCTGGACGTGGGCAGCATCACTGGCCGTTCCCCGGCCTTTGAGTACCTGCCTTACTGCGACCAGGTGCGGGTAGCGGCGGGCGCGCTGCGGGCCGCCAAGGCGGGCAGGACTATGTACACGCCGCGGCTGTTCTACAAATTCTACCGGCTGTTGGTCAAAGTCGCGCCGGTGAAGCTGATGGTAAAATTTACCAAAACCTGAAATGTCATGGAATTGTAACACATTCCGACAGCGGGATGTGTTACAATCTCCATTGGCATCCTGCCAGATATCCCAGAAAGGCCCCCGGCATGGAGATGCGAATCGCAGGCTCCCATCACAAACCAGCGAAGCGTTTGTGATGGGAAGTGGAGGGACAACGGAGCATTGCGAGCTCTCGGCGCAGCCGGGAGCGGGTAGAGCACAGTCTGTCCCGACGACAGGGGGGTGTACCGGTTTCGACGGGGGTATGGAGGCGGGACCAGCGGGCGGCGGCGCCTGACCGCCATAAAACGGGCAATTTATAAATCAAATAACAACAGACAAGTTGCTATTGCTGCCTAATTAAAGGCGGCCGTCTGAACCGGAGAGGCCACAGGCCGGGGAAGGCGTCGTTGATGTGGCGTCCGTGCGGCGGGTAAGAGTTGCCCCGCCCACGCATGATGACTCTCACCTGACCGGACGGCGTGACGGCTTGCCGTCCGGAAGGGGAACAGGGAGAAAGACTCCCGCAATAACCGTCTGCGCCCGGAGAAAGTCCCGTTAAAGTGCTTTCGGACAGGGGTTCAACTCCCCTCACCTCCACCAAAAGAAAATGCGACTTGTCGAAACAAGTCGCATTTTCTTTTGGGTTTCGCTCCCGTTGGTCGCTCCACCCTTCGGTG
>NZ_CAKVVF010000031.1:0-24211 GCF_934833455.1 Oscillibacter sp. KLE 1728 | reverse complement strand
AGAACACGTTTTCCCCCTGCCGCAGCGTCACCGGCCAGTTGCTCCAGATGGCGCCGTATGCCTCCTCCGATGCCCCCGGCAGTTCCCAGGACTCCCCACCGGCCAGACACACCGTCACCGGCTGGTCCTGGGAGGCATAGGTGCAGTTCACCGTGGTCGTGCAATCCTCCTCCACGGCGACATAGAGAAACGCCGCCGGTTCCTGCCGGGTGGTCAGGGAGAATTCTGCCGTGATCGGATCATCGGCAACCGTCAGGGTTTCAAACTGCGGCCCTGCCGGGGTCTCGGCGGTCTCTTTCCGTTCTGTCTCTGGAAACGCCGACAGATCCTCCGGAATGTCTTCCAGGCGGCCGCAAGCCGCCATGAGAAAGCAGCAGATCAGGATCAAAACGCAGTGTTCCTTCTTCATGAAAATACCAGTCCTTTCCTCACGATCTGTTTATCAAACGAAATGGCTGCATCCTTTTCCTCATCTCCCGCAAAAAAGCCAGCGGCTGTGCCGCTGGCTTTCAGACGTTCTCGTTTTTCGGGTGAAAATGTTCCCACACCGCCTGGGCGGCGGCCCGGGGCACCACGGCGGCAAGGGTCTCCACATCCGCCTCCCGGATGGCCTTGATGGTGCCGAAGTGTTTCCGCAGCTCCGCCCGCCGCTTCTCGCCCACACCGGGGATACCGTCCAGGGCGGAGCGGGTGGCGCTTTTGCTGTGGCTCTCGTGGTGGTAGGTGATGGCAAAGCGGTGGGTCTCCTCCTGGATCTGGCCGATGAGGGAGAACACCGCCTGCTGGGTGACGATGCCGATCTCCCGGCCCTCCGGCGTCACCAGGGCCCGGGTTCGGTGGCGGTCGTCCTTCACCATGCCGAAGATGGGCACATCCACGCCGAATTCCCAGGCCACCGTCTGCGCTGCCCGGGCGTGGGTCTCGCCGCCGTCGATCAGAAACACGTCCGGCAGGGGCAGAAACTTCTCGTCCCCATCCGCTGCCCGCTGGAGCCGTCGGCGCAGCACCTCCTGCATGGAGGCGTAGTCATCCGGATGTCCCTCCAAAGACTGGATGCGGAAACGGCGGTAGGCGGACTTCAGCGGCCGGGTGCCGCTGTATACCACCATGGAGGCCACGATGTCGCTCTTTCCCGTGTTGGAGATGTCGAAGGACTCCATCCGCTTCGGAGGCTCCGGCAGATTCAGCATCTTCCCCAGCAGCTCCAGGGTGTAGGCAGTCCGCTCCTCCACGGTGGTGGCTCGCTCTGTCTCCTCCTGGGCGTTCCGCTGGGCCATGGCCCGCAGCTCCGCCTTCTCTCCCCGCTGGGGCACGTGGACCCATACCTTGTGGCCCGCCCGCTTCGTCAGGACCTCCGACAGCTCTTCGCAGTCCTCCGTCTCCATGGGCAGCAGGATCTCGTGGGGCAGGATGGCCCGGGGCAGGTAGTACTGGGCCGTCAGGGCGGAGAGCATCTCGGCCTCCGACTCCTCGTTGGGGGCGGAGAACAGCTCCGTCTCCCGGCCGGCCAGATTTCCCTCCTCCATGTGGAGAATGGCGTAACAGCTCTTGCCGGATCCCCGGTACAGTCCCCAGATGTCCGTATCGGCACAGAGGCCCGCGATCACCGTCTGCTTTTTGCTGAGGGCACCGATGGCGTTAATCCGGTCCCGGAGCAGCGCCGCCTGCTCGAAGTGGAGGGCCTCCGCCTCCGCCTCCATCTCGGCGGTCATGTCCCGGAGCAGCTGCTTGCTCCTCCCCTCCAGCAGCTGCACCGCCTGCTCGATCCGGCGGTTATACGCTTCTGCTGTCATCTCCGGCCGGCAGAATCCGTCGCACCGGCCCATGTGGAAGTTCAGACAGGGGCGCTCTGCCCCGATATCCCGTGGGAATTTCCGGCTGCAGGTAGGCAACCGCAGGGCCACACACACCGCGTCCAGGGCCTGGCGGGTCTCGAACCGACCGCCGAAGGGCCCAAAGTACCGGGCGGAGTCATTGGCCATCTTGTTCACCAGGGAGAAGCGGGGGTATGCCTCTTTGGACAGGCGGACGAAGGGGTACCCCTTGTCGTCCTTCAGCAGGATGTTGTAGCGGGGCATGTGCCGCTTGATAAGGGAGTTCTCCAGCACCAGGGCCTCGAACTCGCTGGTGACGAAGATGGTGTCGAAGCGGTACACCTGAGACACCATGTTCCGCGTCTTGGCGGTGTGGGAGGCGCTGTCCTGGAAATACTGGCTCACCCGGTTTTTCAGCTTCTTGGCCTTGCCCACGTAGATGACCCTGCCTGTTTTATCCATCATCAAATAGACGCCCGGCGCCAGTGGCAGGTCGTTGGCCTTCTCCCGCAGCTCTTCCTTTGTCACGCCCGCCGCCTCCTCGCATAAAAGATACACGGCCTTGCGCGCCGCAGGGCCGTGTCGTACTTCCTGTATCGAATGTGTTATTCGCCAAAGTTGTCCTTGACCAGTTCCACCAACGCCTCGACAGCCTCTTTCTCATCGGCGCCGTCGGCGATCAACGTAATGGTGGTGCCCTTCACGATGCCCAGGGACAGAACGCCCAGCAGGCTCTTGGCATTGACGCGGCGATCCTCCTTTTCAACCCAGATGCCGCTCTTGAACTCATTTGCTTTCTGGATAAAGAACGTGGCCGGTCTTGCGTGCAGACCTACCTCATTATTTACGGTGATCTCCTGTGTATACATGATCCAGCTCTCCTTTTCTATACCAAGTCAACCAAGTCTGTTCCAACAGCTCCACATGATAACCGATGATTTTTCTGATAACATCATACCCGGTTTTACACAGACAGTCAACGGCGTTTTTCACAAACATTTTAAAATTTCCAGGAAACCGTACACAGTCTTTTCGTCTTTTAGCCTATCTTTCACAATTTTCCGGCAGTTACGCCCTCTTTTTTATCTATTTCTACAAGGGCGGCTGGAGACGCAGACAGGGGACCTCCCAAAAGGAGGTCCCCTGTGGACAGTGGGATCAATAGTTCTCGGCCTTCACCTGGAAGTAGGCCTGGGGGTGCTTGCACACCGGGCACACCGCCGGCGCGCTCTCGGCGATCTCCACATGGCCGCAGTTGCGGCAGAACCACATGACCTTCTCGCCCTTCTTGAAGACCTCGCCCTTCTTCAGGTTGTCCAGCAGCTTTAAGTACCTCTCCTCGTGGGTCTTCTCGATCTTGGCCACGCCCTCGAACTGGGCGGCCAGCGCCAGGAAGCCCTCCTCCTCGGCGGTCTTCGCCATCTCGGCGTACATCTTGGTCCATTCCTCGTTCTCGCCTGCAGCGGCAGCCACCAGGTTCTCCTCAGTGCTGCCGATGCCGTCCAGGGCCTTGAACCACAGCTTGGCGTGCTCCTTCTCATTCAGAGCGGTTTCCTGGAAGATGGCCGCGATCTGCTCGTAGCCCTCTTTCTTGGCCTTGCTGGCAAAATAGTCGTACTTGTTCCGGGCCTGGGACTCCCCGGCGAACGCGATCCACAGATTGGCTTCCGTCTTGCTGCCCTTCAGTTCCATGTGTCTGACTCCTTTCAAATTTTACAATTGTCTCTTTTTTCCTCTGGTCTATACTCATGCCGGCCGTCCTGTCCCGCACAGCGCGGGCAGTGTCCGGTGAATATCAGGGTGTGGCCCGTGACCACGCAGCCCTGGGCCGCAGCCAGACGGTCCAGCCTCTCGTCATAGGGCACAGTCTCCAGATCCAGCACAGCCCCGCAGGCGCGGCAGCGGAAATGGGTATGGGGCCGAGTCACCGCGTCAAAGCGGGTCACAGGGCCGTCCAGCTCTGTCAACCGCCCCTCCCGGGCCATCTGCTGGAGATTGCGGTACACGGTCCCCAGGCTCAGCCGGGGCATCTCCGGCTTCAGCTGCTGATAGACCATCTCCGCCGTGGGATGGGCGCGGCTCTCCAGCACAGTCTGGTAGATCCGCTCCCGCTGCTGGGAAAAACGCTGCGGCATAGGCTTTCTTCCTTAAATAGTAATAATTACTATTATTTATATATCATATCCTGCTGGAAAATGCAAGCACTTTTTCAAAATTCGGACAACATTCGACTGTCCGGCGCTGGCGGAAACTTCCGCTGCTAAATCCAGACGCCACGGAGACAATAACACCTGGGTATCGCGAAACAAACGCCCGCGCAAAGGGAGGTCAACCCATGAAAAGACAGTTTACGCTCTTGCTGGCCTCTGTCCTGGTGGTGTTTGCCCTGACCGCCTGCGGCGGCAACGACAAAGACACCAACCAAGATAACAACGGCCAAAACACGGTCGGAGAGGATATCCAGAACGCTGGCGAAGACATCATGGATGCCGGCGAGGACGTCCTGGACCCCGACAACAACAACAATAATAGCAACAAGGACAACGGGACCGGCGATCACAAGAACGACCAGAACACCACCGACAGAGGTGACAGCGCCCTCACCGGCGGCGACACCACCGTGGAGGATGCCGTCACCAAGCAGAACAGCCATCCCGGCGTATCCTACGGACAAATGCTGCGCAATGCCCGGGTCCACGATTCCGACGGGCTTCTGACGGACCATGAAAATGCCGCCAGCGGCCGCACAGCATAAAAACGGACAGAGAAGCGTTTTGCCTGTTTGAACAGGAAGACGGCGCGCAGAAAACACACAGGGCCGCGGCAACAGCTGCGGCCCTGTCTTTTTCCGAAAGGGCTTGGGAAGGTCCTTGCCTTTTCCAGGGAACATGGTACAATAAGGCAAAGCATACATTTCGTGGAAAAGGAGCCGCTATGAGCACTGTGAAAGAACCCCTCCACCCCCTGAGGACAGCCCGGTACCTGTGGCTGGGCATCCTTCTCTGCGCCCTGGTGGGCGGCGCCTGCTTTCTGGGCGGGCGGTGGTCCGCCGGCCGGTCTGAGACAGCGAAAATAGACACGGTCGTCCTGCAGAATCAGCTGTCGGAGATCCGGGAGCTGGCCACGGTCACCTACGCCTACACCAACATGGCCCAGTTCGAGAGCAGCAACGACTTCTACGGGGTGAAAATTCCCTTCACCACCAAGTCCTTCATTCTTACCTACGACGGCACCGTCAAGGCCGGGGTGGACCTGGACGGGGCGGAGGTGTCCGTCAGCGGCACCACGGTCACCATCACACTGCCGGAGGCGGAGATCCTCTCCCACGAGATCGATGAGGACAGCATGGAGGTGTTCGACGAGAAGACCTCCATCTTCAATCCCTTCACAGTGGAGGATTTCACCTCCTTCCAGTCGGATCAGAAGGCAGCCATGGAGGAAAAGGCCCTGTCCCGCGGGCTTCTGGCGGAGGCTCGCGCCAAAGCCGTCTCCAGCGTAGAGCAGCTGTTTGCCGCCGCACTGCCGGACACATACACCGTCACGGTCCAATAAAAAACAGAGGCGGAGCCGCGGCTCCGCCTCTTCTCATGCCAGGATATAGTCTCCCAGGGCCTCCGGCGTGTCCGCCAGATGGTCCGCCCCGGCGTCCTCCAGCTCCTGCCGGCTCCGAAATCCCCAGGTGACGCCGCAGGCCGTCAGGCCGCCGTTGTGGGCCGTTTGCATATCCACGCCGCTGTCTCCCACAAACAACGTCTCCTCCGGGCGCACTGCCAGGTCGGCCAGCAGAGCGTGGATGCCCGCCGGGTCCGGCTTCACCGGCACTCCCTTGACTTGGCCCCGCACCAGATGGAAGACACCGGGAAAGTAGTGTTCCACGATCTCCCGGCAAAAGCCGTCCGCCTTGTTGGAGTAAACCGCCAGGGTCACTCCCCGTCTCCCCAGCCGCTCCAGCAGTGCCGGGATGCCGTCATAGGGCCGTGTCTCGTCCATGTTGTGGGCGCCGTAATAGGCGGAAAACTGGGCGAGAGTATTGGCCAGCAGCAGGGGACTGCGGCTCTTCTCCGGAGAAAACCGCCGCACCAGATTGGGGATTCCATGGCCCACCATGGTCTTGAACTCCTCTGCGGAGTACTCCGGCCAGCCGTTCCGGCGGCAGACCCAGTTTCCGGCATTGGTCAGGTCCTGAATCGTGTCCAGCAGGGTGCCGTCCAGGTCAAAGATCACTGTATGATACATGGCCCGTCTCCTTTGTTCTTCGGTAAGATTGTTTTTATTTTATCAATTTCTCCGCACCGCTACAACTGGCATTCAAACCGAAAGGCGCGGTTTTCACCGCGCCTTTTTTATGAAAGTTTCCCGTCATTTCACAGGGGGCAGGGCTTCCAACCCCTCCCGGTCAGCAGAACACATTCCCGGAAACCCGCCGCTCTTGCCAGCTCCGCCGCCTGGCCGTAGCCGTACACGACCGTTTCCGGGCTGTGGGCGTCGGCGGTGAGGATGATCTGTCCTCCCATGCCCCGCCACTCCCGCAGAAGGAACACCGCCGGATAGGGCGTGTCCCGGTATCCCCGGGAGATGGCGCCGGTGTTGACCTCCAGCAGCGTGGCATCCGGGTCCGTGTGGTGCAGGGCCTCCAGCGCCGCCGTGCGGCAGCGGGGATCGTCCTCGTCAAACAGGGCATTTCCCCGATTCAGCTTGGTCACCAGGTCAATGTGGCCCAGAATGGCGGGTCTTCGGTCCGCCATGGCGGCTACATCCCGGTAGTAGCCCTCTGTCAGGGCCAGCATATCGCCGCCGAACATCTGGTCCCGGCAGGCGATCAGCCGCTCCCGGTCCCAGTCTATGCCATGGTACTTCCCGGTCTTCGGGTCATAGAGGTTGTGGACGGAGCCGATCCAGTAGTCCGCCCAGTCCGGAACCGGCTGTGCGGACCGGCTGTCCTGCTCGATGCCCAGCAGGACCTCCATCCGGCCGGCGTATTCCTCCCGGAGGCGTAGCACCTGCTCCCGGTATTCCGCCGGATCGGTTGGCAGGACGTTGCCCGCGTCGTGGGGGATCTCCGTGTGGCTGTGGCCGGAGGCGCCGAAGAAGCGGACCCCTGCCGCATACGCGGCCGCAGCCATCTCCGCCAGGGTTCCCTTCCCGTCGCAGAGAACGGAGTGGGTGTGGACGGAGCAGCATTCCGGTGTCAGATTCATTGCATCCGCTCCTGCTTCACCTTGTGGTCGATGACATGGCGCTTCTCCAACTCCGCCGTCACGTCCTCCAGGGTGATGCCCATCTGGACCATCAGCACCATCACATGGTAGGTCAGGTCGGCGATCTCATAGATGGTCTCCTCCCTGTCCTCCTTGCGGCCGCCGATGATGACCTCGGTGCACTCCTCACCCACCTTCTTCAGGATCTTGTCCAGGCCCTTTTCAAAAAGATAAGTGGTGTAGCTGCCCTCCTTGGGATCGGTCTTCCGCCCTTGGATCAAGCGGTACAGGCCCTCATAGCTGAAAGCCTTCAACTCCTCGGAGAGGTAGACCGGCCGGAAGAAGCAGCTCTCCGCCCCGGTGTGGCAGGCGGGGCCGTCCTTCACCACCTCCACCACCAGGGCGTCCTTGTCACAGTCCGCGGTGATGGACACCACATGCTGGACGTTGCCGGAGGTCTCCCCCTTGCGCCAGAGCTGCTGGCGGCTGCGGGAGAAGAAGCAGGTCCGGCCCTCGTCAATGGTGATGGCCAGGCTCTCTGCGTTCATGTAGGCCAGGGTCAGGACCTCCTTGGTGTAGTGGTCCTGGACGATGGCGGGGATCAGGCCGTTTGCGTCAAATTTCAAATCCATGGTGCTGTCTCCTTTTCTTGGGTATGCCGCCCGTGGGCGGCTGGGACTCCGCTTCCCGTCCGGGACCGGGCGTTCTGTCAGATCCGCATCTCCACGCCTTGCGCCCGCAGATAGTGCTTCAGCTCCTTGATATCCACCTGCCGGGTGTGGAAGATGGACGCCGCCAGCCCCGCATCGATGCCGGGGTGGGTGAAGAGCTGGGCAAAGTCCTCCATTTTCCCGGCGCCGCCGCTGGCGATGATGGGCACGCTCACCCGTGATGCCAGGGCGTCCAGCATCTCCAGGTCAAAGCCCTGCTTGACGCCGTCGGTGTCGATGGAGTTCAACACGATCTCCCCGGCGCCGTCGGCCACGCCCCGGGCGGCCCACTCCATAGCGTCGATGCCGGTGTCCTCCCGGCCGCCCTTGGCGAAGAGGCGGAACTGCCCGTCCACCCGCTTCACGTCCATACTGAGCACCACGCACTGGTCGCCGTACTTCTTGGCTGCCGCGCCGATGATGGCGGGGTCCGCGATGGCGCCGGAGTTGACGCTCACCTTGTCGGCGCCGCATTTCAAGACCCGGTCAAAGTCCTCCAGCGTCCGGATGCCGCCCCCTACCGTCAGGGGAATGAAAATCTCGCCCGCAACCCGCCGCAGGATGTCCGTAAACAGGTTCCGGCCCTCCGCAGAGGCGGTGATGTCATAGAATACCAGCTCGTCCGCCCCGGATTCGTTGTAGAACCGGGCCATCTCCACCGGGTCTGCCATATCCCGCAGACCCTCAAAGTTGGTCCCCTTCACCACCCGGCCGTCCTTCACGTCCAGGCAGGGGATGATCCGCCTAGCTAACATGCGCCCACCTCCCGGATGACCGTTTTTAAATCCAGACGGCCCGTGTACAGGGCCTTGCCCAGAATGGCGGCTTTGGTCCCGATCTTCCGGAGCTCCCGCAGCTCCTCCAGACTGCTGACGCCGCCGGAGGCGGTGATGTCCAGGCCCTCAATTTTTGCCAGCTCCCGGTAGAGCGCCAGATTGGTGCCCTGTTCCGCCCCATCCCGGCTGATGTCCGTATAGATGACGGTCTGGACGCCCGCGTCCCGGAGGCGGCGGCAAAAGTCCACGCCCTTTTCCGCAGACAGCTCCTTCCAGCCGCTGACGGCCACGTAGCCGTCCCGGGCGTCCACCCCCACGGCGATCCGGTCGCCGTATGTTTGGGCCATCCGCTCCGTGAAGTCGAAATCCTTCACCGCGATGGTGCCCAGGATGCACCGGCCCACACCCAGATCCAGGTACCGGCGGATGCGGTCCTCGTCCCGGATCCCGCCGCCCACCTCGATGTAGAGGCCACCCTGTCCGGCAATGGCGGCGATGGTGTCAAAGTTGGCCAGGGTGCCGTCCTTGGCGCCGTCCAGGTCCACCACATGGAGGTATCCGGCACCGGCGGCGATGAAGTCCCGGGCCACGGCGCAGGGGTCCTGGGCGTAGACCGTCTCTTTGTCATAGTCTCCCTGATACAGGCGGACCACCTGTCCGCCCCGCAGGTCAATGGCGGGAAAAATCTGCATAGACCACGTCTCCTCTGTCAATCTTTGTTCTTGTTGTCCAGAAGCACCAGCACCAGACCGATGATCCCACAGAGCAGACCCACCGGGGCCCAATAGGCCCGCATCCAACTAAGAATCGTGAGCGCAGGGGGCTCAAATCCGACCAATACCAGCAGAATGCCGAACAGGATCCAGGCAAAACCCAGCCAGATCCGCCTCATGCCGTCTCCTCCCAATCTAATTATAGGTGCTCCTTGCAGGAGAGCTCCTCCGCATCCAGCCGCAGGACGCACACGGCGTCCACCGCCGCGTCCGGAAAGGTCCAGTCCCCGCAGCAGGTAGCCTGGCGCATGATAGCCGCCAGACCCCGCCGCTTCTCTTCCGCCGTCTCCACCACGCGGATGGGGCCCTCGCCGATGACGCTTTGAAACGCGGCGGTGTAGCCGCAGGCCGCCTCCGCCCCCTGAAGCCGGTAGCCGGTGTCCAGCTCGAACCCGGCCCAGCCGTTTCGGCGGACCAGGTCCACCTTGCGCCCCTCCGCGGCGCCGTGGAAGTAAAAGACATGGCGGCCGCCCTCCACCGTGTGGCCGAAGTTCACCGGCACCACGTAGACGCCTCTGCCGTCCTGAAGGCCCAGGCGGCAGACTTCACATGCGTCGATGACCGCCCGGATTTTCTCCGGAGCCGTGACGGCCCTGTCCTGTCGTCTCATAGGTCTCATGGCATCCTCCCTCACAGTTCTGCAAAGGCCCGCAGCAGCCGCAGTCCCGTGTCCCCGGATTTCTCCGGGTGGAACTGGGTGCCGTAGACGTTTCCCCGGCGCACCACACCAGTGACATCCACATTGCCGTACCGGGACGCGGCCAGAGTGCCGGCGGCGCAGTCCCGGGCATAGAAGCTGTGGACGTAATACACATACTCTCCGTCCCGGACGTGGCGGAACAGGGGGTCATCTTTCAAAATCTGCAAGCTGTTCCAGCCCATGTGGGGGACCTTCAGCGTCTTGTCCGTCAGGTCCCGGCGGAGGTCCACTACTTGGCCGGGCACCAGCCCCAGGCCGGGGTGCTCCCCGTACTCAAAGCTCTTGTCAAACAGCAGCTGCATCCCCAGGCAGATGCCCAGGAGAGGCTTCTTCTCCGCCTCCTCCTGAATCACCGGCACCAAGCCGGTGGCATCCAGCTTGGCGCGGGCGTCCCCAAAGGCGCCCACGCCGGGCAGGATGATCCGGTCTGCCGCCCGGAGGCGGCCGGCGTCGCCGGTGACCTCCGCCTCCAGGTCCAGGGCCCTCAGGCTGGAGAGCAGGGAGAACAAGTTCCCCACGCCGTAGTCTACAATTGCAATCATTTACAGCACACCCTTCGTGCTGGGAATTTCATCCCGGTGTTTTTCGTCCGGGGCCACAGCCATCTTCAAGGCCCGGCCCGCGCCCTTGAACACGGCCTCCAGAATGTGGTGGGTGTTCTCCCCGGCCATCTGCCGGATGTGGAGGGACATGGGGCACGCCCGGACGAAGGCCAGGAAGAACTCCTTGCCCAGCTCCGTATCGAAGTCCCCCACCCTTTGGGCGGGCAGGTCCACGGACCAGCCCAGATAGTCCCGGCCGGAAAGGTCGCAGGCCACCAGCACCAGCGTCTCGTCCATGGGCAGGAGGAACTGGCCGTAGCGCGTGATACCCCGCTTGTCCCCCAGGGCCTCTGCAAAGGCCCGGCCCAGGCAGATGCCGATGTCCTCCACGCTGTGGTGGCCGTCCACCTGAGTGTCCCCCTGGCAGCGGACGGTCAGGTCAAAATCCCCATGCCGGGCGAACAGCTCCAGCATGTGGTCCAGGAACCCCACGCCGGTGGCGATGTCCGCCTTCCCAGTGCCGTCCAGGTTTAAAGAGAGCTGGATCCGGGTCTCCCGGGTGTCCCGCCTGATATCAGCAGTGCGCATCTCTCCGCCTCCTTACAGCTCTTCCAGGATGGCCGTCAGCTCCTCCACCAGGGTCTCCATCTGCTCCATGGATCCGATGGTAATGCGGATATAGTCCCGGATCCGGTCCGCGTCGAACCAGCGGACCAGGACGCCGTTCTCCTTCAGCTTCCGGTACAGGGTCTCACCGGGAAGCTGGCTGTGGCGGACAAAGACGAAGTTGGCCTGGGAGGGCAGGACAGTGAAGCCCAAATTCTCCAGCTCTCCCACGGTCCAGGCCCGGGTCTGCCGGATGGCAGCGGTGCAGGCGGCGAAGTACGCCTCGTCCGCCACAGCGGCGGCCCCTGCCGCGATGGACAGCCGGTTTACATTGTAGGGATGGAAGCTGTATTTCACCCGGTTCAGGTCCGCGATCAACTCCGGGCTGCCCAATGCGTAGCCCACCCGACCGCCGGCCAGGGACCGGCTCTTGGACATAGTCTGGGTCACCAGCAGGTTGTCATAACGGTAGATCATGGGCACGCAGCTCTCGGCGCCGAAGTCCACATACGCCTCGTCCACGATCACCACTCGGTCTGGGTTCGCCTCCAGCAGCCGCTGGATGTCGTTCCGGGGCACGGCAATACCGGTGGGGGCATTGGGGTTGGCGATGACAATGGTGCCGGGGAAATCCATATAGTCGTCCACATGTAAGGTGAAGTCCTCCCGCAGGGGGATTATCTTCACATCCAGATCGAACAGGGCAGCCTGGGACTTATAGAACCCATAGGTAACATCCGCAAAGGCCACGGGTTGCCCCGCTCCGCAGAAGGCCCGGAAGGCAAAGGCCAGCACCTCGTCAGAGCCGTTGCCCGCCAGCACGTTCTTGGCTTTCAGCTCATAGCGCCTGGCGATGGCCTCCGTCAGCGCGGCACAGGTGGGGTCGGAGTACAGGTTCAGTTTCAGGATCTCCGCCCGGTTGATGGCCTTGAGAACCTTGGGCGACGGGGGGAAGGGGCTCTCATTGGTGTTCAGCTTTACATACTGCTGATCCTGGGGCTGCTCGCCGGGGGTGTAGGGGGCAAGGCGCTCCGCCTCCTGGGAAATCCAGCGGCTCATGGGATCACTCTCCTTTCTCTTCCGTGCGGGACAGGGCAGACCGGGCGTGGCCGTGGAGGCCCTCCCGCTCTGCAAAGTCCGCGATCCGGGGGGCGGCGTCTGCCAGCGCCTCCCGGGTGTAGTAGATGAACTGGGTCTTCTTCACAAAGTCGTCTACGCTGAGGGGACTGGAAAACCGGGCCGTACCGCTGGTGGGCAGGGTGTGGTTGGGACCCGCGAAATAGTCCCCCAGCGCCTCTGGCGTGTGGCGGCCCAGAAAAACGCTGCCGGCGTTTTTGACCAGGGGCAGCAGGGCAAAGGGATCGTCCACGCACAACTCCAGATGCTCCGGAGCGATGCGGTTGGCGGCCTCCACTGCCGCGGCCAGGTCCTTTGTCACCAGGATCTTACCGTTGGCCTCTAAGGACTTTTGAGCGATATCTCGCCGGGGCAGGTCCGTCAGCTGGCGCTCCACCTCGTTTTGGACGGCCTCCGCCAGGGGGCGGCTGTCCGTCACCAGCACGGCGGCGGCGTGGGCGTCGTGCTCCGCCTGGCTCAACAGGTCCGCCGCCACCCAGGCGGGGTCGCTCTTCCCGTCCGCCACCACCAGGATCTCACTGGGGCCGGCGATCATGTCGATGTCCACCTGTCCGAACACCTTCCGCTTGGCGGCAGCCACAAAGACGCCGCCGGGACCCACGATCTTGTCCACCTGGGGGACTGTCTCCGTGCCGTAGGCCAGGGCCGCCACCGCCTGGGCGCCGCCGATCTTGAACACCCGGTCCGCCCCGGCGATTTTTACCGCTGCCAGAGCTTCTGCAGAGATGGCGCCGTTTTGGTTCGGCGGCGTCACCACCGCGATCTCTTTTACCCCGGCGATCCTGGCAGGGATGACGTTCATCAAAATGGTGGAGGGAAAAGCCACCGGGCTGCCGGGTACGCAGATGCCCACCCGCTCGACAGGCGTGTATCGCTGGCCCAGCACCACGCCGGGCCGGTCCGTCAGGCAGAAGTCCCGGTGGACCTGTGCCTCATGGAAGTGCCGGATATTGTCCGCCGCCTGCCGCAGCGTCTCCCGGAAATTCCCGTCCACACAGTCCCAGGCGGCGCGCAGCTCCTCCGCCGTCACCTCAAACCGCTCCAGATCTGCGCCGTCGAACCGGCGGGTGTATTCCCGCAGGGCCTCATCCCCCCGGGTGCGGACGTCCGCCAGAATGGCGGCCACCGCCGCATCCACGTCCTCCTCCGCCTGGGGGGGGCGGTCAAAGAGGGGCAGGTCCTCCAGGCGGTCCGCCTCATAGATGGGAATCATGCCTCCGTCACCTCCTTCAGCCTGCCCAGAAGCGCCTCGATCTCCTGGTGCTTGAACTGGTAGCTGGCCCGGTTGGCGATGAAGCGGGCCGAGATGGGCATGAACTCCGTCAGCACCTTCAGATCGTTCTCCCGCAGGGTGGTGCCCGTCTCCACGATGTCCACAATCACATCGGAGAGGCCCAGGATGGGGGCCAGCTCAATGGAGCCGTTCAGCTGGATGATGTCGATGTCCCGGCCCTGGGCGGCGTAGTACCGCTTGGCGATATTCCCGAATTTGGTGGCCACCCGCAGGGCCCGGCTCTGGTCCTCGGTAAAGTCTTTCGGCCCGGCCACGCACATGCGGCACCTGCCCAAGCCCGTGTCCAGCAGCTCATACACATCCGCGCCGGACTCCGCCAGGATGTCCTTGCCCACGATGCCGATGTCCGCCGCGCCGTGCTCCACGTAGATGGCCACGTCGCTGGGCTTCACCAAGAAGTAGCGGATGCCCGCCTTTCGGTTCTCCACCACCAGCTTCCGGGTGTCGGCGTAGTTTTCCGGGCAGCCGTAGCCCACGCCCGCCAGCAGGTCGTAAACCTTGTCTCCCAGGCGGCCCTTGGGCAGGGCCACGTTCAGCATCACCGGGCCAGCCGGCTCCGCCGCCGCGTCGGACAGCCGGTCCAGCTCGTCTAAGTACAGCGCAAAGCCGATGGCCCGGGCGCCGGGGCGGAACTGCTCCGCCAGGGGGTCATACTGCCCGCCCCGGAGCACTGCCCGGGGCGCTCCCGCCAGATATCCCTGGAGCACCAAGCCGTTGTAATACTCCATATCGTTCACCAGGGAGAAGTCCAGCTTCCAGTGGTCCGTCTGCCCCTGGTCCTCCAGCGCCCGACACAGGCCCCGCAGCTCTTCCAGCGCCGCCCCCATGGCGGCGTTCAGGGCCAGCACCTCCGCGGCAGCAAGAACCTCCTGCCAGGGCCCTGCCAGAGTCCCCAGGCGGCAGAGTGCGTCCGTCCCCTGGCGGGAGAGGCCCGCGGCCTCAGCGGCTTTGCGCAGCTCATGGACGTTTTTGTCCCGGATGCAGGTGAGGAGCCTGGGCCGCACAGCCTCCTGGGCGCCCACCGCGTCAAAGAGGCCGGTGACGAAGCCCATGTGGCTGATCTCCAGCACGAAGTCCCGCCCGGTCAGGGCCAGGCTCCGCAGGGCCAGGGACACCACCTGGGCCGCAGCGGCATCATCCACGGCACCGATGCACTCCAGGCCCATCTGACTGATCTCCCGGAAGGTATGGCTCTCCTGGCTGGGGCGGTAGACGTTTTCCTGATAGTAGTACCGGCCGCAGCCGCCGGGCCCCACCTGGGCATTCTTGGCGATGGAGAGGGTCACGTCCGGCTTCAGCGCCAGCAGCCGCCCGTCCAGGTCCGTAAAGGTGATGACCTGCTCGCTGGAAAGAAAACGGCGGTTCTCCTGATAGAGACCGTATTCCTCGAACCGACCCATGTGGTATTTGCGGAAGCCCTCCTGTTCATACAGCAGCCGCAGCTGCAGCGATGCCCGCTCCTGGGGCCGCAGGACGTTCAGATCCAGTTCCATGGGGACTCTCCTCCCGGCGGACTATCAGCCCGCGTTGATTTCAGCATTTATTTTACTTTATTTTATTAGCAAAGTAAAGCGGTAATTCGGTAGTAAGAAAAATTCTATGCTTTTAACAAATTCAACTTCGCACAAAACAGAAGTTAACGTGATTTTACACCCAGGATGGTGTTTTTGCAATCTCCCTTTCCCCTGTTCCCGCCCTGACATTTCCAGCCCTAAAAATGAAATTTTCTTCATAGATAGAGGATTTCCGACAAATGCTCCTTTTATCATTTAAAGAAAACCCATGATTCTATGGAGTATGGCAATGAAAAGAAGTACCCCTCTGACCCGCAACATCGGCGCGAAAGTGAAATACTACCGGAAGCTCCGCGGCCTTTCCCAGAAGCAGCTGGCCGCCCAGCTGCAGACCAACGGCTGCGATATCACGGAGACCATGCTGGGCCACATCGAGACGGGCTACCGCTCCACTTCCATTTTTGAGATCGACAAGCTGGCCGAGGCGTTGAAAGTGGACTACAACGCCCTGTTTGCCCAGGATTAACGGCACGGTACGGAGAGATCTCCGCGCCGTGCCGTTTTGCTTCCGGTCATCCGTTGTCCAGGGCCACGGTGTAGGTGAAGGAGAGGCGGTTGCCCTCCTCCACCGGCTGCCAGCCCATGCCTTGGAAGTAACAAAAGCCTGTCTGCTCCACCTCTGCCGTGATGATTACCCCCGGCTGATGAAGGGTGAAGCCCCGCTCCCAGTCCGCCTCCTCCTGCTCCCGCAGCTGGGCCTGCCGGGAGAGAGACCAGAAAGGCGCCTCCCTGCGCCCCCAGACCAGGGCCGTCACGATTTGGGGCACATAGCTGTCAGGTGTTTCCACCCACATAGCTGTGGTATTTTGGAAGGTTCCGGACATGGTGACCGCTGTGACATGGCCGTCCTCCACCGTGTAGCGGAACGCCTTGGCATCGTCCCAGGGGTTCACATCCATCAGGTCTTCCAGGGAGATGATCTGGCTGCCATCCTCCGGCTTTTCCTGCCACTGGCCGTCTTCATCCAGATAGGCCCTGCCGCCAAAGTCCAGATATTCCGCCTGGCGGTTGTAGTTCTCCGCGAACTCCGCCACAGTCAGATCCCCTCTGTTGGGCGGCAGCTGGGACCAGCTGTTGACAGCCTCTCCCACTATCAGCACCAGGAGTACCGTCAGGATCAGCGATGCGGCGTATCGGAGCCGGAAGGGCTTTGCGGTGTAGGCCACCCCGTCGTCCCAGGGCTGGGGCTCCTCTTTCCAGCACCGCCAAGCAGATCGGAGGATCATCACAAGAGACAGTATGGGGATATAAAAGCCCAATCCCATCCATAGCATCATGAGATAGCGGGTCACGCCCTCGCTGTATGGGAGGTTTTTTCCATCCATTCCAGCCAGCCGCATCCCCAACAGGGCCTTGCCCGGCGTGGTGCCCCAGAGATGCAGGGACAGAGGTTCCAAAACACCCAGCAGGACCACCCCCGCGAAACTGATAGCCAGTGCGGCCCGAGTCGGGTTATACCCCAGCAGGCATAGTCCCGCCACCAGCAGCATCCGCACCAGCATCTCATCGAACATTCGGGCGAACAGCCGCCGGGAGGCGCTGCACACCGTAGGCAGCCGGTCCGTCTCCGGCAGGGCCGAAGCAGATGCCTTCTCCCACCAGGGGCCGCCCTCCCCCGGCAGGGCCGGGGCGTCCAGGTCCGCCAGGTACCTCCCCGGGTCCAGGCCGGTGAATGTGGTGCCGGTCCGCCGCAGGTCGCCGCAGACCCGCTCCACCCGGCCCAGGGCGGCCTGTTCGCCGCCCACCTCCGCCAGTCGCCGGTCCAGCACGGCAGAAAGTTCCGCCCTGCCGTCCCGCAAGGCCCGAAGCGCCTCGATGGTTACCCCCAGCCGCCGCAGCAGCTTGATCTTCTCCAGGGCCCGCAGGTCCTCCTCGCTGTAATCCCGGTAGCCGTTACCGGACCGGGCGGGGGCCAGCAGCCCCTCCGCCTCGTAGTAGCGGATATTGGCCCGGGGCACGCCGGACCGGGCCTCCATCTCCTTGCTGGTCAATGATACCGCCTCCTTTGGCCTCAGGATAAAGTATCAAGGGACTTGACAGTCAAGCCTTTTTCGCAAAAAAGCCGCCCGCCGCCGGAGATTTCCCGGCTGGACATTCCCCTTTGCCTCTGCTATGATGGTATCATCTTCGCCGGGGCTCTGCAAGACCACCGGCAGATCAATAAAAAGGAGAGACTGCCATGTTCACCCCATCCGACAAGTGCCCCCGTCGGGATGCCTGCGTCCAGAACGGCAAGGGCCTCATCCACATGAAGGACCTGACGGACAAGGAGGGCCTCTATAACCACGGCCGCCTGTTCGCCCACGTCACCGTGGACCCAGGCTGCTCCATCGGCGACCACCCCCACGACCATGAGACCGAGTTTTACTACATCATCAAGGGCGAGGGCGTGTTCAACGACAATGGCAAGGAGATCGTGGTCCGCCCCGGCGACATCTGCGCCACCGGCTACGGCGAGGTCCACGGCCTGGAGAACCGGGGCACGGAACCCGTGGAGCTGATTGCTTTAATCGTGGGAGAATAAAACCGGATCTAAGCGGCCCCAGGGGCCGCTTTTTCCTGCCCTGAAAAAAACTTTCCCCTCCCTGAAAGTTTTTTCCCCGCCGGATCGTATCCTGGGTGAGAGCGCTCCAAAGGAGTTGAGATACATGGACGATATGGAACAGGCGGAGCGGCTGGCCAACACATACGCCGACGCGATCCTCCGCCTCAGTTACACCTATCTGAAAAACACCCACGATGCCCAGGATATCTGCCAGACGGTCTTCGTGAAGCTGCTGATGGAGCCCCGGGAGTTTAAGAGCCCGGAGCACGAGCGGGCCTACATCCTGCGGATGGCGGCCAACGCCTGCAAGGACCTGCTGAAAAGCCCCTGGCGGCAGCGGTCGCAATCCCTGGATGTCGGACTGGAGGTCCCCGCCCCCCAGGCGGGCGACGGGTCTGTGCTGGAGGCGGTAAATCAGCTGCCGCCCCACTACCGGGCCGTCATTTACCTGTTCTATTACGAGGGTTACCAGGCTGCCGAGATCGGTCAAATCCTGGGCATCCCCACCGCAACCGTCCACACCCGGCTGGCCCGGGGACGGACGAAGCTGAAAGAACTTTTGGGAGGATATGGCTATGAACAGCCCGTTTGAATATCAGGAGTCCCTGAACAGCCTGCACTTTACAGAGGAGGAAAAGGCCGCCATCGCCCGCCGGGCCGCGGAGGCGGCGCGGAAGCAGACCCGGCCCGCTCGCCGCCCCGTCCGCCGGATAGCCCTGATCGCCGCTGCGGCGGTGCTGGTGCTGGCAGTGGGCACCGCCGGCGCCACCGGCATCCTGCGGTCCGCTGCGGAGGTCTTCTCTCCCCTCTTCGGCGGGGCACCCGCTCAGACGGAGATCATCGACAAGATCGGCTATCCCGTGGGCGCCAGCGACACGGACAACGGCGTCACCGTCACCGCCGACGCCGTCATGGGCGATGCGTATAATGCCGTTATCGTCTACACCATCAGTCGGGACGACGGTACCCGCCTGCTGCCGGAGGACATCACAGGCGAAATGCTGCTGGTCCACGGCAACGGCACGGACCTGAGCATTCTGGGCGGAAGCCACGGCAGCAGCTATTTTGTGGTGGAGGATCCCGCAGCCAGCTCCATCCAGATGGTGGAGACGGTCAGCGCCGACAAGCCCATCAACGACTGCACCGCCACCGGTGTGTTCGAGAACCTCTACAAGTGGGACGAGGAGGCCGGCGAGGCCGTACCCATCATCGAGGGCAAGTGGAAGCTCAAGTTTGAGATGACCTACGAGGACAGCTCCGTCACCCTGAGCGGCGGCGAGACCTTCACCCAGGACGGCATGACCTTCACCATCGACTCCATCACCCTCTCTCCCGTGGCCTACAAGGTGGACTACACCGTGGACAGCGAGGTGGTGTGGAGCAACTCCGGCAGCGGCCGGCAAAGCGAAGAGGACCGCCTCACCACACAGCGGTACTTCGAAAACGTGGAAATCCTGCTGACCCTCACCGACGGCACGGTGATCGACCTGTCCAACGCCGGCGGCAGCATCGGCCCGGAGGATGGCGTCACTGTCTGCTCCAAGGGCGAGGTGTTCTCTGAGGTCCTCCCCATGGAGGACATGGCCTCCATCTCTGTGGGCGGCGTGGTGTACGATCTGACAGCGGAGTGAGCTGAGGCATTCCCAGGCAGGCCGAACCGTTCCGGAAGCAGCGCAGAGAACTGTGCGGCCGCCTCTATCGGACGGCTCTCAGACGAAGGGGCCCGCACTGCTCTAAATTAAAACTTTGCCTGTCCTGTCAAAACGTTTTTTGCAGAAGAAGGACCCGCCGGGGCACACGCCCCAGCGGGTCCTTATCTTTTGCAGTTCCGGTTACTGGGGCGCCACGTGCTCCGGCTTTACCAGATCCGCCAGCAGCTCCTTCGCCCGCTCCACGTCCTCCGGCTTCACGGAGATGTAGTAGGTCAGCCGGTCGATCTTCCCGTTGGGGCCGAAGTCCCGGTGGTCCAGCTTGGCGCCGCAGCCGCACGCCGGCGCCTCCGTCTCATAGAAACCGGTCTCCATGACCTTGATGCCAGCATCCTTCAGCCGCTGCCGGGCTTCCTTCCACCGGGGTTTGTCGCCCCAGACCTCATAGGCCTTCTCACGCTTTCCGAACAGCGCCATACGTCAGCCCTCCAGGGACTTCCAGGCAGTCTCCAGGGCGATCTCCATCATCTCGTGGAAGGAGTCCTGCCGCTCCTGGGCGGAGAGGGACTCCCCGGTGAAGATGTGGTCGGAGATGGTCAGCAGGGACAGCGCCCGCTTCCCCAGCCGCTGGGCCGTCCAGTAGAGGCCAGCCGTCTCCATCTCCAGCGCCAGGATGCCGAACTTCCGGTACATGGCCCCGGCGTCGGGGTTGTCGTTGTAGAACTGGTCCGCCGTGAACACCTGACCCACATCTGCCCGGACGCCCATGGCCTCCGCCGTCTCCACCGCGTCCCGGAGGAGCCGGAAGTCGGCGGTGGCGCACAGCTGGCCGGGGAACCGGTACTGGTCGGCGAAGTGGGAGTTGGTAGAGGCCCCCAGGGCGATGACCACATCCCGGACCTTCACATCATCCCCGATGCCGCCGGCGGAGCCGATGCGGATGATGGTATCCACACCGAAGAATTGGTACAGCTCATAGCTGTAAATACCCATAGAGGGCACGCCCATACCGTGGCCCATGACGGAGATGCGCTTGCCCTTGTAGGTGCCGGTGTAGCCCAGCATGTTCCGGACGGTGTTGAAGCACACCACCTCCTCCAGATAGTGGTCCGCCACGTACTTGGCCCGCAGGGGGTCGCCGGGCATCAGCACAGCTTTTGCAATCTGGCTCTCTTCCGCCGCGATAGAGGCGGATGGGGATTCCTTGATGGCCATTTTTGATTCCTCCTTGTAATGTAGATGTCAGATATTCCATTTCGTTGTCACTTCTTGTCGTCAAACAGCGCCTTCAGGCTCTTGGTATAAGGCGGGCGGCAGATGCCCTTCTCCGTGACGATGCCGGCGATCAGCTCATGGTCCGTCACATCGAAGGCGGGGTTGTAGCACTTCACCTCGGGCAGAGCCATGGGCTTTTCGTACCACATGGTCTTGATCTCCTCGCCGTCCCGCTCCTCGATGGGGATGTGGTCCCCGTCGGGGCAGGCCATATCAATCGTGGAGGTGGGGCCCAGCACGTAGACGGGAATGCCGTAGTGCTTAGCCAGAATCGCCACGCCGGAGGTACCGATCTTGTTGGCGGTGTCGCCGTTGGCGGCCACCCGGTCGCAGCCCACGAAGCAGGCCTGGACCCAGCCGTTCTTCATGACAATGGAGGCCATGTTGTCGCAGATCAGCGTCACGTCCACCCCGGCCCGCTGGAGCTCATAGCTGGTGAGCCGGGCGCCCTGGAGCAGGGGGCGGGTCTCGTCGGCGAATACCCGGATGTGCATCCCTCGCTCCGCCGCCAGCAGGAAGGGGCCCTGGGCCGTGCCGTATCGGGAGGTGGCAAGGGGCCCGGCATTACAGTGTGTCAGGACGCCGTCGCCCTCCTTCAGCAGACTCAGACCGTATTCGGAGATGGCCCTGCATTTGGCGATGTCGTCCTCATGGATGGCTACTGCCCGCTCGTACAAAGCGTCCAGCATTTGGCCCCGGGTATCGTGGACATGCTCCAAGGCGGTGCGCATCATCTCCCGGATGGCCCAGCCCAGATTCACCGCCGTGGGACGGGCCGCGTCCAGCTGCTGGCCATAGTCGCTGAGGCGCTTCAAAAACGTGGGACGGTCCTCGGTCCGGATGGACTTGGCCAGCACATACATGCAGTAGGCGGCGCAGATGCCGATGGCCGGGGCCCCCCGCACCCGCAGGGCCCGGATGGCCTCCACCATCTCGTCAATGGTCTGGAGGCGGATCTCCTTCTCCTCCCCCGGCAGCAGGGTCTGGTCGATGATGTAAAGGGCCTCCGCCTTCCGGTCGTAGCGGATGTTCTGGGCATGGGTTACCGCGGTGATATCTGGCATGGTGGTTCTTCCTTTCCAAACGGCGGCCGCCCCTCCGGTCTCCCGGGGCAGCGCCTTCGTGTTCTCCCGTCCAGTGTATCGCAATTTCCCCGCCGACGCAAGGGGGGGAGGTCCGCAGTTCCCTTTTCAAGCTCCGTTGTGATGGCCTGAACTCCGTCTTTCACCAACCGACCTTGTGAAAAATGGGTCTGTATGATAAAATAGGGGTGTTTCCAGTGAGCCTGTGTATCAGGAGGGATTGTATGCGCCAGCCCCAAACGATCTGGTCCTTATGTGCTTTTATATTTGGGTTGATGGGAATCATTTTTGTTTTCCTCGGGATGCTCTTTTATATCACAGACATCCCTGTGAATGGCGGCTGCAATTGGTTTTTTATCCCAATCGGGGCGATCCTTTTATTGGGCAGTGTTGTCTGTTTGGCGAGGTGCGGTCTGCAGGAGCAGCGCAGAAAGCACCTAAAAACAAACGGCATTTCAGTGGTCGGAAAAATTCAATCCGTTCGACATCTAGTTTGGATCAACTGGAACACAAAGACATTTGTAAACTGGCCCGGGCAATGCTCTCCGTGGGTCGTTCAATGCTCCTACTGTTATGGCGGACGGACTTATACAGTCAAAAGCCTCTTGTCATGGATAAAGCCGGCTACTGATTTTCAGCAGCCCGTTATTTATCTTGATCCACGCAATCCAGTACATGCCTATGTGGATATGGATACAATCAAGTGGGAACTTTCATCTTTTTGAGCGCAATCACAAGCCGATCATATCTACAGGCCTCTCTGTTGATTTCACCAAATGAAGCGATTGCATACGATTCGCCAAGGGCTACCGCAGCAAAACAGCAGGGCGGCGGGAATGCTCCCGCCGCCCTGTGTATCTGTCACACGCGGAGGATCCAGCCGTCCTTCCGGGGCTTGGGGGCGGGCAGGTCCCCCTCCACATACCCCAGGATGCAGTTGCCCACACCACGGTAGGTCTCCGGCAGCCCCCACTTCTTCAGCAGTTCCTTGCCCTCCGGCCGGTCAAAAAGCTCCATGGCCCGGTTGATCCAGCAGGAGCCCAGTCCCAAAGCCGCGGCAGCGGTCATCAGGTTTCCCATCACCAGGGAGCCGTCCTGCAGCCAGTTCAGCTTCTCTCCGTCCCCCAGAACCACCACCACGGTGGGGGCACCGTAGAAGGGATCCGTGCCGGGATTGCCCTGGATCTCCGCGTTCAGCTTGGACATCCAGGCAATGGTCTCCGGGTCCTGGACCACCACCATGACAGAGGTCTGGAGTCCCTTGGCGGAAGGCGCCCAGGTGCCCGCCTCCAGAATGGCGTTCAGCTCCTCGTCCCTGATCTGCTCCGCCTTGTACTTGCGGACGCTCCGGCGCTCCTTCAAAACCTTCAATGTCTCGTTCATGTTCGCAGCTTCCTTTCTATCGTTATGTTGCTTTGAAAATCAAATGGCTCCGGGTTCCAGCACCTGCCCCATAATCTCCCGGCACTTTTGGTACATCAGGATGGTGTCGCGCAGGCCAGGACGCACAGGTCCGCCGCTTCCCCGGCCCGGACCATCTCCACAGTTTTCTCCGGGCCGTAATAGGTGTGCTCCAGATCCACGGTCAAGAACCGGAACCCGGCGTAGCCCGCGGCCTCCACAAACTCCGGTGCAGCGGACTGGATGAAGGTCCCCAGAAAAGGCCGCCCCTCCGCCAGCAGAGCGGAAAATGCAACGTGCATGGCCGTGCCCCTTTCTCATCTATTATAGCACATCCCCCCGGAATTCCCAACGTTTTTTCGCATCAGGTATCGCCCCTTTGCGGATTCCGGAGGTGACAGCTGTCCCGTGACGTGCTATACTGATAAAAATATTGCGCTTTGGCAGGACTTTTTCCCAACTGTTCCAAAGTAAGGAGTGATTTTGACCATGCCCCAGCCTCTTTCTGAACGCACCGCCAGTTTCACCGATTCCGTGATCCGGCGGATGACCCGCGTCTCCCTGAAGTACGGCGCGGTGAACCTGTCCCAGGGCTTCCCCGACTTCGAGCCGCCCCAGGCGATCCTGGAACGGCTGGCCCAGGTGGCCCGGGAGGGCCCCCATCAGTACTCCGTCACCTGGGGGGCCCAGAACTTCCGAGAGGCCCTGGCCCGCAAGCAGTCCCGCTATATGGGCCGCACCATCGACCCGGACAAGGAAATCGTGGCCACCTGCGGCTCCACCGAGGCTATGATGTGCGCCATGATGACCGTGGCCAACCCCGGGGACAAGGTCATCGTCTTCTCCCCCTTCTATGAGAACTATGGGGCAGACACCATCCTCTCCGGGGCGGAGCCCATCTATGTGCCACTGCACCCGCCCGCCTTCACCTTCGACGTGGACGAGCTGGAGGCTGCCTTCCGCCAACGTCCCAAGGCCCTGGTGCTGTGCAACCCCTCCAACCCCTGCGGCCGGGTCTTCACCCGGGAGGAGCTGCTGACCATTGCGGAGATGGCCGCCAAGTACGACACCTACGTCATCACCGATGAGGTGTATGAGCACATCGTCTACGCCCCCCACCGGCACACCTACTTCG
>NZ_CAKVVF010000030.1:0-24622 GCF_934833455.1 Oscillibacter sp. KLE 1728 | reverse complement strand
ATCCATCTCTCCGGCATGAGCGATTTCGCATTGGACCACCTGACGGTACTGGAGGGAGACCTGTCCAAGCTCTATGAGGACGGCGGGCGGTATGTGGCCGCTGTGTACAGTGATGATGATTACGGCAATCCGGAGATGGACTCCCACTGGGCCCGGCTGGGGGACATCGTCACCGTCCGGTACGTGGAGGAGACGGAGTATGTAGATCCGGACACCGGCATCGCCTACGCCAGCCCGGAGGACGTGCCCGCCAGTGCCAACTATGTGGCGCAGCCGGTGAAATACCGGGATGTGGAATACGAAGTAGCCGCCCTGGTTGCCGTGCCCATCTCTCTCAGCTACCGCTACTACGGCGCGGACGAGTTCATCCTGAATGACCAGACCTTCATGCAGGACAGCGGCACAGACAGCGTGATGTACTACGCCTTTGATACCACCGACGAGGCCAACGGCGCCATGGAGAAGTTCCTGGCAGACTACACAGAGAACGTGAATCCCCAGTTCGACTATGAGAGCAAGGCGCTCTACGCATCGGAGTTCGAGGGGATGCGCTCCATGTTCCAGCTGTGCGGCGGGGCCCTCAGTTTCATCGTGGGGCTGGTGGGCGTGCTGAACTTCTTCAACGCCATCCTCACCGGCATCATCGCCCGCAAGCGGGAGTTCGCCGTGCTCCAGTCCATCGGCATGGCCGGCAAGCAGCTCAAGACCATGCTGGTGTATGAGGGGCTGCTCTATGCCCTGGGGGCGGCGGGGATCTCCCTGGTGCTGACCCTGATTTTCGGCCCGGTGGCCTTCAAGGCGGTGGGGAGCATGTTCTGGTTCTTCACCTACCGCCTGACGCTGACCCCGTTCCTGATCGTGGCCCCGGTGTTCGCCCTGCTGGGCGTCCTGGTTCCCCTGGCGGTGTACCGCTCCGTCTCCAAGGCCACCATCGTGGAACGGCTGCGGGAGGTGGACTGATCCCCAGGGACCACTTTCCCGCAAAACAGCGGCACGGCTCTCAAGAGCCGTGCCGCTGTTCAAGTTCTTCGGCAGTATCCAGCTTTCAAGGCAGGTCCCGCTTGTATTTTTGGGGGGATTAGACTATACTGTAAAATTGAAAACCCCAGAGAGAAGGTGCTATATGGAATCTGTTAAAATCGGCTCTGTCGGCCTGGGCCGTCTGGGCTACGAACATGCAAAAAACTTAGCCGCATCCATTCCCGGCTGCGTCCTCCACGCCATCTGTAACGTGGATACCTCCCGTCTCCGGGCGGTGGCAGAGGAATTGGGCGTTCCTCATACTTACACCGATTTTGCCGCCATGTGCGCCGATCCGGAGTTGGACGGCATCGTCATCGTCTCCCCCTCTTTTCTTCATGTGGAGCAGATCAAAATTGCCATGGAGCACGGCAAGCACGTTTTCTGTGAAAAGCCTCTGGGCACCAATGTGGCTCAGTGCAAGGAAGCTGAAAAGGTTGTTGAGGCCCATCCGGAACTGGTGTTCCAACTGGGCTTCATGCGCCGGTTTGACCCCTCCTATGCTGAGGCCAAGCGCCGTGTGGACGCCGGTGAAATCGGCAAGGTGGTGCTGGTCCGCTCCTGCACCCAGGATCCCCGCAGCACCATTGAATCCACACTGAAATTTCTCCCCCACTCTGGCGGCCAGTTCCTGGACATGTGCGTCCACGATCTGGATCTGATCCGCTGGTTCACCGGCTCTAACATCCGTAACGTCTGGGCCATCGGTGGTGTCTTTGAGTTCGACCTCTGTCGGGAACTGCATGACACAGACAATGCCGCCGCCATGGTCCAGTGCGAAAACGGCGCCATGGGCTTTCTCTTTGCCAACCGCACCCATGCAGCAGGCTGCAATGTAGAGACGGAAATCGTCGGAACCCACGGCACGCTGCGCATCGCCCCCGTGGGCGCCCGGAACCTGCTGCAGGTCGTGGATGAGCATGGTGCGCGGCAGGAGTACTATCCGGACTTCATGTCCCGCTGGCACACCGCTTTTCTGGCTGAGATGCAGGCGTTTACGGACCACATCCGTACCGGCACACACCCTGCGGACCTGACGGTCTACGACGGCACCGCCGTATCCGAGGCGGCCTATCGCTGCAAGGAATCCTTTGAGACCGGCAAAATGCTCCCCATCCGCTGAGCCGCACTGCAAAAGTAATACTTCTTCCAACGCAAAAGCAGGAGGATCGTCCCGGAACTCCGGGGGATCCTCCTGCTTTTCAAATGGCATACAGGCCCCGTTATATCTGTCTCTTACCGGCGCCCGCCGCGGAAAGAGCCTCCGCGTCTCCCCCCGCCGCTGCGGAAGGAGCCTCCGCCAAAGCCGCCGCGCCGGCCGCCGCTGCCCCGGAAGGTCCCTCCGCCGAGACTGCCCCGGGACCCTCCGGCACTCCCGAAGGAGCCTCCGCCGAACATGCCTCCCCGGCTGCCGCCGAAGCCGACCCCGCCGAATGTTCCGCCGGAGGGCGGCCGGCGCGGTGGCTTTGGCGGTCTTGGAGGACGGGGTGGCCTGGGCCGCTGGGGCCGTCCCCAGAAGATGGGGTAGTACAGCACCGTGGGCCGTCCCATACCGGGCCGCAGATACCGCCGGCGGTAGCGGGAGTACCGCATTCCGTCCAGGATCACCCACAGCACCAGCAGCACCACTAGCAGCACCACAACGCCGCTCACCAGGGACCCAAAGGCCGGCGCCACATAGCCGTGGGTCTCCGTATAGTAGTACCCGCTGCCGCTGGAATAGGTCTCCCGGACGGCAGGGATATACCCCTCCCGGATCGCGACGCCGTAGAAGTCGGCAAACCAGGCGATGAAGGCATCAAAAGTCGCCTTCACACCGGCGTCGTACTCCCCGGCAGCGAAATCATTCTCCAGGTAATAGGACTGCAGACTCATGAAATCGTCCGCGTGGCTCTCCAGCCCGGTCCCCACCACCACGCAGTAGTCGCCCATCAGGCCGCTTTGGGAGATGTTGTCCAGCGCCAGCAGCATCACCACGCCGTTGTTCCGCTCTGCGGAGCCTACGCCATAGCTGTTCCCCAGATCCGAGGCATAGTCCATGATGTCCGCGCCGCCAGTGGAGTTCACCACACTTACCAGGATCTGGGCCCCGGTCTGGGCAAACAAGGAGGCGTTCATGGCGTCGATATGCTCCATGGTCTCATCCGTCAGCACCCCGGCGTAGTCATATACATACGTATAGGACCCCACAATGGCGGTGGACGCCTGGCCTCCGGTGTCCGGCTTCTTGGCCTGCCCAATCACCACCCCGGCCACGATGGCTAAAATCAGCACCACCGCCGCCACGGCCCGTTTCTGAAAAAACTTCATAAGCGTATGTCCTCTCCGTCCCTTCCCCGCAAGCGGGAAAGGGGGCTAAGGGAAAGCCTCCGGTTTTCCCCAGTTCTTCCGCCATTGGCGAAAGAAGAAATTTGAATCATTTTCGCCGCAGCGTGTACGTGGCGAAACTACCTTGATCCAAGCGCCCCGGGCGCGTTCACCAGTGCGCAGACTGGTGGGGATTCCAAAGGGGGATCCTGCTCTCCCTTTAATTTCTCAGCTCCAACAGCTTTTGCTTCAGCTCGCCCTCGATGCGGCCCAACTCCGCCTCGGCGGCCCTGCGCTTCTGGGCGCCCTCCCGCTGGATGTTCAGCACCTCGTCCAGCGTGGAGATCAGCTGCTGGTTGGTGTGCTGCAGCGTCTCAATGTCCACCACGCTCCGCTCTGCCTCCTTGGCGGTCTCAATGGTGCCCATCTTCAACAGATCCGCGTTCTTTTTCAGCAGCTCATTGGTCATCTCCGTCACGGCGCTCTGGGCCGCCGTGGCCTGGCGGCCGTGCTCCAGCCCCAGGGCCAGCACCATCTGACTCTTCCACAGGGGGATGGTGTTCACCAGGGAGGACTGGATCTTTTCCACCATCAAGGTATCGTTGTTCTGCAGCAGCCGAGTCTGGGGGCCCATCTGCACAGAGATCATCCGGGTCAGCTCCAGGTCGTGGAGCTTTTTCTCAAACCGCTCACACATCTGGACCATGTCGTTGTATGCCTGGGCGTCCTCCTGAGCGCCGGACTGTTCTGCCTTGGCCTTCAGAGCAGGCAGTTCGCCCGCCCGCATGTCCTCCAGCTTCTTCTTGCCCGCCAGAATGTACATGGTGAGCTCCTTGTAGTATTTCAGGTTCAGCTCATACATCTGGTCGAACATGGCCACATCCTTTAAAAGCGTGACCTGATGCTGCTCCAGCTCCCGGGCGATCTTGTCCACGTTGGACTCCACCTTGGCGTACTGGGCCTTCATGGCCTCCAGCTTGCTGCCCGTCTTTTTGAAGAGTCCGAAGATCCCCTTCTTCTCCTCTTCCTCGCCGAAGCCCTTCAACTCCACCACCAGCTCGCTGAGGGACTTGCCCACCTCTCCCAGGTCCTTGGTGCGCACGGAGTTCAGGGCGTTCTCGGAAAAGCTGGCCACGTTCTTCTGGGCCGCCGCGCCGTACTGCAGGATCAGGTTGGAGTCCGTCAGGTCGATCTTCTTGGAAAAGGCCTCCACCGCCTGCTTCTCCGCGTCGTTCAGCAGGTTCTCGTCCAGCCGCACCGGCGTCGCCTCCGGCTTGGCGGCCTCCGGTGCGGGGGCGGCGGGCGCTGCCGGGTCCAGAGTCAACTGGGGCACCGCATCCGTCCGGCTGGGATCCAGGGTCAGTTCAGGCATCATGCTCTTCTCGTCTGCCATTGTGTCATCCTCCATCATAGTATCATTCACTCTCTGCCATTTTCTTCATTCCGGCGGGCTTCTCCCGCCGCCCGCACACCGCAGACAGCATAAACCACTGCGTACACCACCCCCAGCACACCGCAGAGGGTGCAGATGCCCGGGGCCTGCTTCATAAAACCGATACCTAGCAGCAGCCATATCACAGAAGAGAAAAAGTGATGGGCAGCCTCTCCCCACCTTCCCGCCTGTTTACAGGCCTTGTCCAGCCGAAGGCCCAAAGCCACCGCCCCCGCCAGCCATGCCAGCGGCAGCAGGAGCTCCGCGTTATGCAACCCGCCACGCTCCAGTTTCCAGAACAGAAGGACAAATCCTGCGGCCATATAGAAAACCAGGCCCGCCATTCTGATGGCGATCTTTCTCATGGCGTTTCCTCCGATCACAGCTCCAGCCGGATATCGGTCTCTTTCTTCTCGTCCGGCTCCGCCTTCAGCGGGCTGTCCACCAGTCCCTCCCGGGCCATCATGTTCTCCAGCACCGTGATGTCCGTGGAGATGTCCAGGGCTTCGGCGCCGTACAGGCTGTCCAGCTGCTTTTCAAAGGCCGCCACGATGGTCCGCATCATCCCCTCCACCTTGGCCAGGGTGGTGTCGATGTTCTCCCCGGAGATCCCGGTGCCGCTCATGCGGTCATAGGCGTTCAGCAGCTTCAGGGTGGTGGGCAGGTAGTAGTCCAGAAAGCGCCGGATCTGGGGCAGCTTCTCCGGGTGCGTGCGCACTTCGTCGAAGATCCGGGCGCTCACCTGCTCCAGCCGCACGATGTCGGCGGAGATGCCGGGGTCCGCGATATTCTCGTCCAGCCGCTTCATCTCCCGGATGGCCAGCTCCCCGTCGCGGACCATCTTGTCCAGCTCCGGATTGCCAGTGGAGGCCGGTTTCTTTTCAGCGGGCTCCTCCGCCTTTTCCGGCGGCGCCTCGCCGGCCTCCTCCCCCGCGGGGCCGCCCCGGCACAGGGCGGACGCCGCCGCGAACGCCAGAAGGGAGGCCCCCGCCGCCAGGGCATAGTGCAGCGGCTCATACAGCGGCAGCACCAGCGCGTAGGCCAGCCATACCGCCGCAGCGGCGTAAAAAGGCGCCGCACGCTTCTGTCTTGTGGTCTTCATCCGCTTCAGCCTCCCCAGGTCGCTTTTAACAATATTATACCCCGCCGGAGAGAGCCGGTCAACGGCAGGGACAGAAAATCCCCGGAAGCAAAGCGGCGCCCCTCTCGAAAGAGGGGCGCCTGCTTTCATTTGGGGATTCCATAGCCCAGCGTCACCGGGTCCTGCCACAGCCCCAGCTCCGGCGGATGGAATGTGCAGTAGACGAAAAGGAACGCCAGCCCCCACAGCGCCAGCAGGCCCAGGATCTGCTGCCAGAGAGAGGTGAAGCGCCCCCGCCGCAGAAGCCGGAAATCCAGGGCGAATGCCCCCAGCACGGATAGGTAGAACACGGCGATGTCCGCCCAGAGCAGATGCCGCCCCAGCACGCCGGTGTACGTATAGAACAGCACCGGAATCAGCGCGACCCCTGTCACTGTGCTGACGCCCCGGGCTGCCAGAAAGTTCGGATAGTTCCGTCCCAGGCAGCACACCTGTACCACGGAAAACAGGAACATGGGGAAAAACAGCAGCTTCATATGTTCCCAGGTGGACTCATTCACCGCAGAGAAGGCAGCCGCCGCGCCCCATCCGCCGCTCCAGTCGTAGACAAAGTGCAGCAGCGTCCCCAGCGCCGCCGTGAACAGCGCACCCGCCAGCTCCCAGTAAAACAACCGCTTCCCCATATCCGCCTCCATGACAAAACAAAAGGACTGCGGCCAGGCCGCAGTCCCAGTTTATACCGGCGTTGGCAGATTTATGCATCCAGATACGCCCCATAGCTTCCCAGAGTCTCCGCCAGCGTCTCCGGCGTCCAGTCCCAGTAGTCGGCGTCCCGCAGGCACCGGCCCAGGACGGCACACAGCTCCCGGACCTCTGCGTCTGTCCGGTCATCCAGCAGGTCGGGCAGGGCCGTCATGTCCTCTGCCGGGTGGTCCAGGATGTAGTTGGGCAGCAGCCAGTCATGGGAGAACCCCTCCGTCAGGAAGAATGCGTCCACCAGCTCCGAAAGCGGGGCTTCCTCCCCAGAGCCGGACAGTGGCAGCGCCACGGCGCTGCCTCCGGTGGCCAGACCGTCACAGGTCCAGTCGCCGTCCTCATTTTTCTGGATACTGGCCTCGCCGCCATAGCCGTAGTACCCGTCCGCATCCGGTTCTCCCAGCCCTGCGCCCGCCTGCCAGCTGTTGGCCATCTCTCCATACGGGTCATCCACCAGCAGCCGGAAGCCCAGCCCGGCACAGAAGTTCTCCGGCTCACCGTAATAGGCGTCAAACACGCTGGCGCCGTTGGCCTGGAAGTCCAGGGGCTTCCAGCTGACCCAGTCCGGCACATGGCGGACATTCTCCGCCACGGCCTCGTTCAGCTGCCGGGCGATCTCTTCGTAGTCCGTCTCTGCCCCATCCACCGCGGGACCGCAAAACGCCGCGTCCCACAGGGCGTCCTCGGCGATCCCCTGCAGCAGACCGCTCAGGCCGGATTCCCCCTCCGCCGCAGCCGTCACACAGGCATAGTGGGTCTCCCCGTCCACGGTCCACAGCACCACGTCCCCGCCGGTGCAGCACTGGAGGGTGGTCTCCCCGTCCGGGGCGGTCATGGCAAAGAGCCGTCCTCTGCTTTCGATGTCGCTCCACTGGTCTCCCCAGGCCTCCGCCGAGGCCGGCTCCCACTGGTAGCCGATGGAGAACAGGTTCTCCCGCCCCGCCACGTTCCGGGCGGCCTCCGGGGTGATGGAGAGGCTGATGCCTGTGGCATCTTCCTCTTCCACATCCAGGGTGAAAGTCAGGTCCTTCGTGATCTCAGCGTACGCCGCCATGGCGGAGGCCGTCAGCTCCTCGCCGGAGAGGGGCTCCGTCTCTTCCGGGACTTCCTCCGGCAGCTGCTCCCCGGCAGTGCCGCAGCCGGCCAGCAGCGCCAGCAGCACCCCGCAGAGAAGAAATCGCTTCATGTTCCGCACCTCGCTTTCCAGATCCTGGTTTTTGCGCTCCGTTCTCTGCATTTTATACCCAGAATACCCTGATTTTTCGCAAAAATCCTCTCAGTTTCACAACAAATTGTAACGATTCGGAAACAAGGAAGCCTCCCCCGGCACTGAAAAATGCCGGTCGGACTTCCGCCGGCCGGCATCTCTTCTCTTTTTTCACACAAACACCGCCTGTACCAGCACCATGTACAGCACAGTACCCCCAGCGATGGACAGCAGCACATTCCGCTTCCAGAGATGGAGCCCCGCCACCGCAGCAATGGCGATCAGCTCCGGCGCTCCGTGGGGCGCCGACAGCCAGGAGATGCTCCGCAGGCAGTACACCACCAGCAGGCCCATCATGGCGGGCGGAAGGACTTTCCCCAGGTATGCCACTACAGCGGGGGGGCTGTTTCTTCTCTGGAAACAGCCAAAAGGGCAGCCATCGGGTCAGCTGGGTCCCAGCGGCCACCGCCAGGATAATACCCAGCGTCTGTAAAGGCGTCAGTGTCACAGGTCCCCCTCCTCTCCGCTGCGGTCCAGGCGGCGCCGTGCACTCAGCAGCACCGCCAGCACCAGCACCATGGCGGGGATCACCATGTTGTCCGCTCCGAACACCGCCAGGCTGGCAGCGGCGCAGAGGATCCCCATCACCCCGGCGGGCCGGTTCTCCAGCTTCTTACACTGCTCCAGGAACAGCACCACGAACAGCGCCGTCAGAGCAAAGTCCAGGCCCGTGGTGTCAAAGGTGAGGACACTCCCCAGCAGGCCGCCCAGGGCTGTGCCCGTAATCCAGTAGAGGTAGTCCAGCAGGGAGATCCAGAAGTAGAAGTCCTTCCGGGCCACGCCTTCCGGCGGCTCCAGAGTGGACACCAGGGAAAACGTCTCGTCGCACAGCACGTAGATCAGAAACGCCCGAACCTTTCCCAGGCCCTTGTATTTGTCCAGCAGGCTCAGCCCGTAGAACATGTGCCGGGCATTGACCATGACGGACAGCAGAAACGCCTGCACGGGGTCAAAGGCCGTGGTCAGCAGCGTGACAGCCACAAACTGCATGCTGCCGCCGAAAGCGATGGCGCTCATGAGGACGGACCATCCCGGCCCATACCCCTTGGACTGCATCAAAAGGCCATAGGCAGTCCCCAGGCACAAAAAGCCCGTCATCACCGGGATGGTGGCGGGAAACGCCGCCCGGAGCGCCATGCTGCTCCCACCGGCGCGGCGGCTCTCGTCGTCTCTCAGGGGCACAGCAGATCGGCCTCCTCCGGGTGCCTTTCAAACCAGATTTCGGCATAGGAACACGTCGCCCTGGCGCGCTTTCCCTCCGCGCGGATTTGGTCGGCCGCCGCCCGGAGCAGCTGCCCCGCCACGCCCTGACCCCGGAGCGTATCGTCCACAAATGTGTGGTCGATATCCGCCGCCCCATCCCGGTCGGGAAATGTCACCTCCGCGATCACCCGGCCTTCTTCCTCGGCGTAGATACGCCCCGGCTCTCTCTGAAATTCCATGGGTCTTCCTCCTGCATCCTGTCCCGCCGTCTTTTTACATCTTCTCCGGCGCGTCCACGCCGATGAGCTTCAAGCCGTTCCGCAGGACGATCCGGGTATCATCCGCCAGCTTCAGCCGGGCGTCCCGGACCGCCGGCTCCTCGCCCTTGATGCGGCAGGCGGTGTAGAACCGGTGGAAGCAGGCCGCCAGCTCCTGGAGATAGCGGTTGATGTGGCTGGGGTCGTAATCCCGGGCCGCCAGCTTGATCTCCTCGCAGAACTGGGCGATCTGCTTCAGCAGGGCCCGTTCCGCCTCGCCGGAGAGCAGGGACATATCCACGTCCGCCTGTCTGGGCACGGAGGTGCCCTCCTCCGCCAGAGCCCGCAGCAGTGAGCAGATCCGGGCGTGGGCGTATTCCACGTAGTAGATGGGGTTTTCGCTGTCCTCCCGGACCGCCAGGCCCAGATCGAACTCCATCTGGGTATCCGGCTTGGCATTGAAGTACCACCGGGCGGCGTCCACGCTGACCTCGTCCAGCAGGTCGGACAGGGAGATGGCCTTGCCGGTACGCTTGCTCATCCGTACCACCTCACCGTCCCGCAGCAGCTTCACCAGCTGCATCAGCACGATGTCCAGCCGCTCGCTGCCGTTGAGGCCGAGCGCGTCCAGGGCGCCCTTCAGCCGGGCCACGTGGCCGTGGTGGTCCGCACCCCAGATGTTGATGACCTTGTCGAAGCCCCGGACAGCGAACTTGTTCCGGTGATAGGCGATGTCCGCGGCGAAGTAGGTGTAAAACCCGTTGGCCCGGCGCAGTACGTCATCCTTCAGGTCCAGCTTCTCGATGTCCGCCTCTTTCTTCCCCTGCCTGCGGTAGTGGTCCCGTAGGATGTCGGCCGTGCGGAGCCACAGGGCGCCGTCCTTCTCATAGGTCCAGCCCCGCTCCGCCAGCAGATCCACTGTCTCCTTCACATAGCCGCTCTCATGGAGAGAGGACTCGTAGAACCAGTTGTCATAGTGGATCTTGTACCGCTCCAGATCGGTCTTCATCTTAGGCAGGTTGATGGACAACCCGAACTGGGCCAGCGCCTCCTGGCGCTCCGCCTCCGGCACATCCAACAGCTTGTCTCCGTTTTTCTCATAATAGGCCCGGGCCAGGTCCTTGATGTCCTCACCCTGGTATCCGTCCTCCGGGAAGGGCACCGCGTCCTCCCCCCGGATGATCTGGAGATACCGGGCTTCAATGGAGTGGGCGAACTTATCAATCTGGTGGCCCGCGTCGTTCACGTAAAACTCCCTCGTCACGTCGGCGCCGCACGCCGCCAGCACGCTGGCCAGGGTGTCTCCCAGCACGCCGCCCCGGGCATTGCCCATGTGCATGGGGCCCGTGGGGTTGGCGGAGACGAATTCCACCATGATCTTCTGCCCCTTCAGGTGGTCGGCGGTGCCGTAGCCGGCACCCTCGCTCTCCACCGCCTCGCAGACGGCAGCGTACCAGCTGTCGTTGAGACGGAAGTTCAGAAAGCCCGGTCCCGCAATCTCCGCGGAGGCAAAGTAGCTCCCCGCCAGGTCCATGTGGTCCAGCAGTGCCTGAGCGATATTACGGGGCGGCTGCCGCAGCGCCTTGGAGGCCGCCAGGGCAAACGTGGTGGTGAAATCGCCGTTGGCGGTGTCCTTGGGGATCTCCACCGGGGCGGTCTTCACCTCCGCCTGGGGCAGCGTCCCGTCCGCCACTGCCGCCTGATAGGCGGCCATGGCCAGCGCCGCCGCCTGGTCCTTCGCGTTTTGTACCATGTTGATCATATCGTTCCCTCTTTCGTGAATGAGGAATTCAGAATGAGGAATTTTGGTGTCCGGCAAAGCCGGACAGATTCCAATTGCCACCTGCGGCGGCACCGCAATTCCTAATTCCCAACCCCTGTTTTTCCCGTTTTACCCGGGTCTTAAAGCTGTTTTTCCCTGTCACCGTGCGCTTCCCACGGGACAGATCCCGGGGGACCCCTTTTCTCGGAATCCCCGGGCGAAATGAATTCGCCCTCCGCCAAAGATTTTGGCTCCTCCAAAATACTTGGACGCGCTGCCGCACGGTTTGCCGGAACGCTCTCTTACTTTCGCTTTACCCGGATCTTGAAGCTGTTTCTTCCTGTCACCGTATGCTCGACCGCGATGGAGTACTTGATCTCCAGCAGGCCGCCCCGCTCGCTGAGGTTGTGCCGCAGGGCGCTGGTCTGGATATCCACCGACAGCTCCCCGTAGGGGGTCTCATACAGGGACGTGTGCTGCCGCCCCTCCTCAAACACCATCTGGGAGTTCACACTGCCCACCCGGCGCAGGATCACCTGGGGCCCGCTGACCTCAAAGGTGGTGGTCGTCCCCTCCATGCCGGTGAGAGCTGTCTCCTGATAGGTCAGCAGCAGGCCCTTCTCCGTCAGCTCCAGGGTCCCCTCCGTCGTCAGCTCCGTGGCATCCGGGTCCACATCGTCAAAATACTGCTCTCCCCGGATGAAGAGCAGCACCGGCAGCTTCTTCCACCGCGTCTCAATATCGTTCAATGTCAATCCTCCGTGCTGTATGGCGCAGGTCCTCCTGCAGAAACAGCGAGGCCGTCCGCTCAAAATCCTCCACCCGGTCACTGACGTAGAACTCCGTCTCGCCGCGGCGGCGCTCGTCCGCCCGCAGCTCCCGGGCCTTCAGCATCCGTTTCAGCTCAAAGGCGGACTCCTCCCCGGCGGACACCAGCTCCACGCCCGGCCCCATCACGTCCCCGATCACATCCGTCAGCAGCGGGTAATGGGTACAGCCCAGAATCAGGGTGTCCACCCCCGCATTCTTCAGGGGCGTCAGATACTCCCGGGCCACGGTCTCGATCACCACGTCTCCCCGCCGGATGCGCCCGGCCTCCGCCAGGGGCACGAACAGGGGGCAGGCCCGGCTGAACACGGTCACCTCCGGGTCCAGCCGCCGGAGAGCCGCCTCGTAGGCACCGGAGCGGACGGAGGCCGCCGTGGCGATGAGCCCTACCCGCTTGTTTTGGGTCATCAGCACCGCCCGGCGGCAAGTGGGCTCTACCACGCCTACCATGGGCAGGTCGTTTTCCGCCTGCAGCGCCGCCAGCGAGGTGGTAGTCACCGTTCCGCAGGCGATGAGGATGGCCTTCAGATCGAAGGAGCGCAGGAAACGCACATCCTGGCGGGCGTATTTCAAAATGGCCTCCCGGGAACGGCTGCCATAGGGCACCCGGGCGGTGTCGCCGAAGTAGATCAGGTCCTCCTCCGGCAGGATGCGCCAGAGGGAGTGCACCGCCGTCAGACCCCCCAGGCCTGAATCGAATACCCCGATGGGACGCTGGTCCATCCCGCTCCGCCTCCTTCTTCTCCCGCCGCCGGACCGGCGGCCGCCTCATGCTCATTTTGCATCTGGATTACATATTATACTATGCGGCGCCTTCTGCCGCAAGACAGATTTTAGTCTTTTTGCCCTGTTTTTTATGTGGAATTCTGCGTATGTCTCTGCTATAATCGTGACAGTATCATCTATTTGGGAGGTGTCTGCCCCATGAAGATCGAACTGACGGAACAGCAGTTCCGGTATCTGCTGGATCTGGTATACATAGGAAACTGGGTCATCAATTCCACCCGGGAGAACGACCGCATCCAGGAATACGACCAGGTGGAGAGCCTGATTTTCTCCCACTGCCTGCACCACAAGATGAGCAAGCTGGTGGAGCTGTACCGGGGGGAGCTGATCCCCTCCCGGGCCTTTGCGGACGGCGGCATCCACGAGGCCATCGAGCAGTATGAGGACGTGGTGTTCTATGAGATCCTGGCGGAGGAGCTGGCCCTGCGGGACATGGATGGGGAACCCCTGACCCGTGAAAACTATGGGGAGCTGATGGAGCGGATCGACGCTTATCTCTCCGAGTTTGACGAGCACGGCACCGACAACATCTCTGTGGACCTGCCGTAAGGCGGAAGGCACGCCGCCCCGGCACCGGAGAGATTTCTCTCCAGGCTTGTTTCAAAGAACAGAAAGAGAAAAAGGAGCAACGAGATCATGGCTGAAAAATCCAAAGTCTACTTTGCGGACTTCCGCGCCCCCAGCTGGCGGGAGAACCTGCCCCAGAAGCTGGCCCGGCTGATGATGACTGCCGGCTTCGGCGATATCGATATGGACGGCAAGTACGTGGCCATCAAGATGCACTTCGGCGAGCCGGGCAACCTGGCCTACCTCCGCCCCAACTGGGCCCGGGCTGTGGTGGACCTGGTGAAGTCCCACGGCGGCAAGCCCTTCTTGACGGACTGCAATACCCTGTATGTGGGCGGCCGGAAAAACGCCCTGGACCACATCGAATCGGCTTATATCAACGGCTTCACCCCCTACTCCACCGGCTGCCACATCCTGATCGCCGACGGCCTGAAGGGCAACGACGAGGTGGAGGTTCCCGTGGAGGGCGGGGAGTATGTGAAGTCCGCCAAGATCGGCCGTGCGGTGATGGACGCGGACGTGTTCATCTCCCTGACCCACTTCAAGGGCCACGAGCAGGCCGGCATGGGCGGCGCTCTGAAGAACATCGGCATGGGCTGCGGCTCCCGGGCCGGCAAGATGGAGCAGCACAACTCCGGCAAGCCCTTCGTCAAGCAGAAGAAGTGCATCGGCTGCCGGGCCTGCGCCAGGATCTGCGCCCACGGCGCGCCCCAGTTCGGTGCCGACGGCAAAGCCACCATCGACACGGACAAGTGCGTGGGCTGCGCCCGGTGCCTGGCGGTGTGCCCCAAGGATGCCATCCAGTGCCTGTATGACGAGGCGCCCGCTATTCTGAATAAGAAGATCGCCGAGTACACCAAGGCCGTGGTAGACGGCCGCCCCTGCTTCCACGTGTCCCTGGTGGTGGATGTCTCCCCCAACTGCGACTGCCACGCGGAGAACGATGTCCCCATCGTCCCGGATGTGGGCATGTTTGCCTCCTTCGACCCGGTGGCTCTGGACCAAGCCTGTGCCGACGCCGTGCTGGCCCAGACTCCCGCGCCCAACTCCGCCCTGTTTGACGAGGGCTGCGACTGCTCCTCCGGTGACTACTTCCACGCCGCCCATCCGGACACGGACTGGGCCGTCTGCCTGGAGCACGCGGAGAAGATCGGCATCGGCACCCGGGCATACGAGCTCATCAAAATCTGATCTGAACGAAACGAAGCAGGACTTAAAAAGTCCTGCTTCGTTTTCCGCATTGCGGGACTCCGCTCAGGCGAACAGGGCGTTGAACTGCTCCACCACCGCGTCCGCGCCGGTGTGCGCCACCAGCATCACAAAGTTGCCATTGGAGACAATCCGGGACTCGTTCCGCCACATCTCCGTGGGCGCGGGGTACCAGGCACCGCCGGGGCTTGTGCCGTCCCCCACCTGATAGTCGATTCGGGCCTGGAAGATGTCCTTCACCGCCTGGACATCGCCGCTGTTCTCCACCTCTACCAGGGCAATCTCGTCACCGGAGGCGGAGATCATGGCCATCTGCACCAGACACTGCTGGGTGGCGATGGCGGAGAGTCCCGCATAGAACGTATCCAGCGTCTCACCCTCCACGGCCATCAGGGCGGGCCACGTCTCCTGGTCCCCGGTCACGGAAGCGCAGAAATCCGCCAGATCCACGCCGGAAGCAGACTCCACTGGAGGGGCAGGGGTGGGCTGGGCCGGCGTCTCCGGCTCCTTGTCCGGCTGCTGGGGCTTTGTGTCCTCCACCGGCTGGTATACCGGCTTCTCCGCCGGGTCTGCCGGACGGCTCCCCGTCTCCGGCTCCTTCGCCGGGTCCGCGGGGCGGGAGCCCAGATCCGGCTCGTCCTCCTGGAGCTGCTGGGAATCATCCGCCGTCTCAGGGCCCTCTATGGTCACAGGGACGCCGTCCTCCCCATCGGTTTCCGAAGTCTCTTCCTCCTGGGGCGGCGCAGCTTCCTCCATCTTCTGGTCCTGGGCGGCGTCCTCCTGCGCCTCCGTTCCTCCACAGGCAGCCAGCGCCAGTATCAGCGCCAGAGCCAGCAATCCTGCAAGTCCTCTCTTTTTCATGTTTTTCTCCTAACCTCTCACGGGATTTCACGGCGCTCCGCCGCGGTCTGAGAGGTTAGACGGGCTCTACGGAAAAAAGTTCCCGCTCCGGCGATTTTTCTCCGTTGCTCCGCCCATGACCGCCCCGGTGTGTATAACATTGACTTTTTTCGGAAATTCAAATATAATTGTTTCAAGCATAAACATCAAATAAATACACAGGCCGCGCGTCGTCCGCGCGGCCGCTTTGCCCTTATTCAGCGGACATCCGTCCACCTGCAAGGCAAGAGGAGGTCTCCTATGAAGAAACACCTTCAGGACAGCTTGGTCATCGGTTTCGCCCTGTTCTCCATGTTTTTCGGCGCAGGTAATGTCATCTTCCCCCCTTATCTGGGACTGGAATCGGGTCCGGAGTGGCTGGCCGGCTTTTTCAGTTACTTTATGGCCGACATCGGACTGGCCCTGCTGGCTATGTTTGCCATTCTCCGGCAGGGAAGTCCCGACGGGATCACCGCCCGCATCGGCAGGATTCCCTCCACAGCGCTCATGTGCGCCATTGTGCTGTGCATCGGTCCCATGCTGGCCATTCCCCGGACTGCCGCCACCACCTACGAAACCTCTCTGGCCCCGCTGGTGTCCGGCTTCAGTCCGGCGCTCTTCTCCATCCTCTTCTTTCTGCTGATCCTGCTGCTGTGCGTGCGGGAAACAGCGGTGGTGGACATCGTGGGAAAGATCCTGACCCCCGCTCTGCTGATTGGCCTGTTGATCCTGATCGTGGTGGGTGTGGTGAATCCCATCGGGCCGGTGGGTGAGCAGCCGCTGGTGGAGAATGTGGCCGCCACCGGCGTGGAAGCCGGCTATCAGACCATGGACGTGCTGGCGGCCATCGTGTTCGGCTATATCATTCTGAAGAGCGCCCGGGAGAAGGGACACACGACTCCCGGCGCCCAGCTCCGGGTGGTGTCCGGCGCCAGTCTGGTGGCAGGCATCGGCCTGCTGGCGGTCTATCTGGGGCTGACTTATCTGGGCGCCACCACCGCCCGCTTCTTCGACATCACCGTGGACCGCACGTTCCTGGTGGTGTCCATTGTCCGGAACCTGTTGGGGCAGGCGGGCATCATCCTCTTTGCCGTGGTGGTGGCTCTGGCCTGCGTCACCACCGCTGTGGGGCTGGTCAGTGCATGCGCCGATTACTTCTCCGGCCTCTCGGGGGGCCGCGTTTCCTACCGCACGCTGGTGTGCGTCATCTGCGTGTTCAGTGCCGTGGTATCCAACTTTGGTCTCAATGAGATCATCGCCATCGCCTCCCCCATCCTCAGCGTGGTCTATCCCCCCACGCTGGTGCTGATCGTGCTGGCCCTGTTCGGCAGCCGCATCCGCCGGGACTGGGTGTTCCGCCTGGCGGCCCTGGGCGCCCTGGCAGTGAGCCTGCTGGAGGTAGTCCGCACCTACACCGGCGTGGAGCTGGCCTTTCTGGACCTGCTGCCCCTGGCGTCTCTGGATTTCGGCTGGGTGTTGCCCGCCGCTGTCTGCGGCGCAGTGGGCGCCCTGATCCCCGGCGGCCGGACTGCGGCCTCCTGATGCCATATTTACATTGTTCACATACTGGAGGACTGATTGTATGAAACAGCACTATCAAGGTCTCGGCCACATTGCCGTGTATACGGCGGATATGGATGCCAGCATCGCCTTTTACGAGAAGATCGGCGGCAGCCTGCATCTCCGGGCCCCCGCCTGCCCGCCGGAACAGCAGCGGGAGCTGGCCCTTGTGGAGTTCGGCGGCTTCCTGGTGGAGTTGATCGCCGCCCCTGTGCCGGAGGGTGCGGGCTGCATCCCTCATTTCGCCGTCTATGTGGACGATGTGGACCAAGCCGCCGCGGATCTCCGCGCCGCCGGCGTGGACACCTTCCAGACCGCAGAGAAGTGCGTGATGCCCAACACCTTCGGCGGGTTGGAGAACTGGTTCTTCACTGGCCCCTCCGGGGAACAGATCGAACTTTTGAAGATGCTTTGAGTCCGCTTTGGCTGCGGAGCAGGGAGACCGTCCATTGGACGGCCTCCCTGTTTTTCTGTGCAAATACACCGCAGATATGGAAAATCGAGCTCTCTCCTGTGTCTGCGGCGGCCGTCAGCGCATGGGGATTTACAGTGTTTCGGCCTGCCCTGCCAGGGGCAGGCACACCACCAGCTCGAACCCGTTGTCCCGGACCCCGGCGTCCAGGGTGCCGCCGTAGCGCTCTGCGATTTCCCGCATCCCGGGGATGCCGAAGCCGTGGGCGGCCTTGTCCGTCTTGGTAGTTGCAAGATCCGGCTGCACCGCGCCGCCCAGGGTGTTCTCCACCCGCAGCATGAAGAGTCCCTTGTCCGCCTTGCAGCGGATGGTGATTCGCCGTTCCCCGGCGCCCCGGCTGCCCTCGATGGCGTTGTCCAGAGCGTTGCCCAGCAGGGCGCACAGATCCATATCCGCCACAGGCAGGTCCCGGGGCAGGGAGACGGCGAAGTCTGCGGCGACTCCCTCCCGCTCCATGGCCTCCGCCTTGGCGGTGAGGACGGCATTGGCCGCCTCGTTTTCACAGAGCCGTCTGGTTCCCCGCAGGGCCGGGGAACCGGCTATCTGGTCCAGATAGCCGATGGCCCCCTGTTCATCTCCCTGCTCCAGAAAACCCCGGACCGCCGTCAGGTGATTCCGCAGATCGTGGCGGAGACGGCGCACCTGGGTCTCCTGCTGCCGGAGGCCCTGATAGTAGACCTCCCGCAGACCTGCCAGGCGATTTGCCTGCTCCAGCCGCTCGTGATCCGCCAGAATCAAAATGGCGAACAACAGGACCAGAGAGGTCAGAAATACAAAGGGCAGCACCACCATGCCCTGGTACATCGCCACGGTATTGACCTCGATAGAGTCATACCGCCGGAAGGTCAGCAGCACCACGGCGATCAGGGCGCACAGGGGCATGGCCGCTAGACCCAGCACCAGCTTCCACAGCCGCCGGGAGAGCACCACCGGCTCCCGGGGCAGGCGGCGGCGCAGCAACAGCCACAGCGGGCCGAACACCAGCGGGCGGGCCAGGCGCACCAGCACGTCATAGAGCGCATTCCTGTTGATCCGCTCCACATAGGTGTCCAGCAGGGCACACACGGACATCTCCAGGCAGAAGAGGATGATGCACACCGCCACCCGCCCTATCCGGTCACCCCGGGTAGAGAGGAGGAACAAGGCGAAAAACGCCGGCAGCGTATAGAGCAGGTTGGGGTCACCGATCCAAATCACCATGCCGGTGGACCCCGCCAGGGTCAGAAAGAGCAGCACCCTCCAGAAGCGCCCATTCCGGGGGCGGACAAAGGGGGCACAGAGCTTGTAGAGGAAAAAGCCGCTGGCCGCCACGGTCAGAAAATAGCCGCAGTTGAGCCAGATCTGCCAGAGAACATCCCGCATCCTCATCCCTCCAGCTCCGCCCGGGTAAAGGCCAGCAGGGCCGAGGGCTGGCAGGACCGGCTGACCGGCAGCCGCCGGCCGTCCCGCAGCACCACCTCGCCGCCCTCCATCCGGTCCACAGCTCCTGTCCGAACCAGATACCGCTGGTGGATGCGGACAAAGTCCGCCCCCACCTCCGCCGCCACCGTGTCCAGCTTGCCGTAAAACGTGTACTCCCGTCCGGCGGTGACACAGGCCACCTGCCGCCGGTCCGAGACGAAATACAGAATGTTGGCAATGGGGATCCGGTAGTGGGTGTCCCCGCTGCGGCAGATGTAGGCCCGGTCCAAATCCCGGACCAGCGCCGCCTGTGCCCGGTCCAGCACCTCCTCCAGCTGTTCCGCCTTCGGGGGCTTTAAGAGATACCCCAGGGCCCCCACGGAGTACCCGTCAAAGACGTGCTCTGCATACCCGGTGACGAACACCAGCTGCAGTCCGGCGTCCGCCGCCCGGAGCCGCCGGGCGGTCTCCATGCCGTCCAGCTCCCCCATCTCCATGTCCAGAAACACCAAGTCCAGCTCCCCGGCGTGGCTCTCCAGCCAGCGGAGCAGTCCCTCGCCAGAGGAGAACTCCCGGAACTGCCCTTGAACGCGCCGCTTTTCCAGAACCCGCTCCAGAGCGGCCCGAAGCACCAGCCTGGCGTCGTAGATATCGTCACAGATGCCGATCCGCAGCATCCCCATCACCTCAAACCGAAAACTGCCCGCCGGGGTCCGGCAGGGGGCGCTTTTCGCCCTAAACTACCTGCCCATTCTACCACAGGAACCGCCGTCTGCCAAACCAAACTTGACGGCAAATCCGCCAAACTTGACATCCCCTCCCCTCCCAACGCAAAACTTGACATCCAGGCCGCCGCAGATGACACCCCCGTTTGCGGCGGCTCTTTTTTCGCGGTACGCTGGTGTCAACAAGGAGGGAAACACCATGACAAACGCCACTGCCATCTCCCGCTCCCGTGTGTGGAGCGTGCTCACCACTCCCGCCGCCATCCCCCAGACGGGGCCACGGCTGAAAACCAATCTGGACACGGATCTGCTGAAGCTCATCGCCATCGCCGCCATGCTGATCGACCACATCGGCGGCGCCTTTTTCCCGGAGGCGGGCGTGTTCCGCTGGATCGGCCGACTGGCCTTCCCTATCTTCTGCTACTGCCTGACGGTGGGCCTGCTGTACACCCACGACGTGCGGAAGTACCTGACCCGGCTGGGCATCTTCGCCCTCGTCAGCCAGCCCTTTTACATCCTGGCCTTCCACCCGGTCGGCGAATTCTGGGCCAACCTCACCAACTGGAACATCTTCTTCACCCTGTTCCTGAGCCTGCTGGGCATGTACGGCCTGAAGGAACGGAAATGGTGGCTGTTCGCCCTGGCGCTCTTCACCGTCAGCTGGTGGAACTTCGATTACTCCGGCACCGGCATCCAGCTGATGCTGATCTTCTACCTCTGCCGGAACCGGCCCCGCCTGGGCGCGGCCCTCTACCTCCTCAGTTATCTTCCGGCCCTGATGAACGGCTGGCCGGAGGATCCCCTGTGCCTGACGGTGGGCGGCCTCTGCATCGACTGGTCCATTTTCGCCGTGTTCGCCGCGCCCCTGATCTTCTGCGCCACGCACTCCCGCATCAAGATCAACCGCTGGTTCTTCTACGCCTTCTATCCCGCCCATCTGGCGGCCATCGCCCTGGCGGGGAATATCCTGTGAGACAGAAAGGAAGAGTTTTATGTTAACAGTCAAAGATCTGCACAAATCCTACCAAGTGGGCAAGACCACCTATGAAGTCCTCAAGGGCGTGTCCCTCACGGTGGAGAAGGGGGAGTTCGTGGCTGTCATGGGCCCCTCCGGCTCCGGCAAGACCACGCTCTTAAACTGCATCTCCTGCTACATCCCCATCGACAGTGGGGAGATCATGCTGGGGGATCGGCAGCTGGCAAATCTCAGCGAGGACGCTTTGGCAAAGGTCCGCAACCGGCAGCTGGGCTTTGTGTTCCAGGACTTCCTGCTGCTGGACGGTCTGACAGTCCGGGAGAACATTCTCCTGCCCGCCATCATCGGCGGCGCCGTCACCGGCCAGACGGAGGCCCGGGCGGACCAGCTGTGCGATGTATTCGGTATCTCCGCCATCCGGGACAAATACCCGGCGGAGATCTCCGGCGGTGAGAAGCAGCGTACCGCCGTGGCCCGGGCGCTCATCAACCATCCCCTGCTGATCCTGGCGGACGAACCCACCGGCAACCTGGACAGCAAGTCCAGCCGGGCGGTAATTCGCTCCTTTGAACAGGCCAAGGAATCCCTGGAGGCCACCATCTTCATGGTAACCCACGACTCCTTTGCCGCCTCCTTCTGCGACCGGGTGGTCATCCTCCGGGACGGAGTGGTGTGGCGGACCCTGGAAAAGGGCGCCACGGACCGCACCGCCTTTCAGGACCAGCTGTTGGACGCCATCCGGGACATGGGGAAGGAGTGAGACCATGCGGCACTTTTCCGACGCCTACGCGGCCCTGCGCCGCAAAAACAGGGGCCAGTATGCCTTGCTGGCAGGGTGCAGCTTCTTCTCCGTGCTGCTGATCACTGCCTATGTCTGCATGATGCGCTCCCCCACCATCCTCTCCGTCTTGCCGGAGGGCGGCGACAGCCGCAAGCAGGTGATGATGGTGTTCGTTCTGGCGGTCATCGGCTGCGCCGTGTTCACCGCCTATGCCGCCGGGCTGTTCTTCCGCCAGAAATCCCGGGAGACCGGCGTGTTCCTGGCCCTGGGGGCCACCCGCCGCCAGCTGCAGCGGGAGATGGGCAAGGAGCTGGCGGTGATCTCCCTGGGCTCCTGCGCCGCCGGGGCGGCCTTAGGCGGCCCTCTGGCTTGGGGCGTGTGGCAGCTGTTCCGCCTGTTCCTGGTGGACTCCCAGGAGATGGCCCTGTCCTTCGATCCCCGGTCCTATCTGCTGTCCATGGTCTTTGCCGCCTACGTGGTGGGGATGCTGTTCTTCCTGGGCGGCCGGTCCATCCGCCGCACCAACATCATCGACATCGTCCAGGAGTCCCACAAGTCCGAGCCTATCCGCGAGGTAAAGCGGTGGTACGGAAGCGTGGGCATCGTCCTGGTGGTAATCGGCGCCCTGGCAGGGTTTCTGATGCCGTCGTTCTTTATCACGGTTCTCCATTGGTATTCCCCCTCTGGGGTGGACGCCGTCTTTTACCTGCCGGCGCTGGTCGGCATGTACATGATCCTGCTCCACACGGTGGTGAACGGCTGGCGGAAGCGCCATAAGTACCGGGACATCATCGCCACGTCCATGATGAAGTTCCAAGGCCGCCAGACGGTGCGGAACATGCTGGTGATGACGCTGCTGATCGTCGGCGCCTATTTCGCCTCCTTCTACGCCCCCATGCTGAATACCAGTTCCACCTACAGCTTCTCCACCCGGCCGGTGGACTTCGAGTACCACTGGCGGAATGATCAGAACTGGCCGGAGCGGGGCGAGGTGGAATCTCTGGCGTCGAAGCATGGTGTTGACATCACCTCCTGGACCCAGGTGGACGCCGCCACCCTGGGCTGTGACGGCACCGTCTCCATCGAGCAGAGCGCCGGAGCTCTGGGCACCACCTACACCAAGGAATACCGGGAGATCCAAGGCGGGGCCACCTATTTTTCCGAGAGCGCCTGGAACGCCCTCACCGGCCAAGCTGTGGACCTGGCCCCCGGCACCTGTGCCAATGTGCTGGATGATGAAGGCGGCAGCGACTACCTCTCCGGCGGCGACGTGACGCTGGTCACCAATATGGTCACCGGGGCCAGTCTGTCCGTTACCCCGGCGGAGCCTCTGTGTTTCACCATGCTGCTGGGCTGCTACGTGCTGGATGACGCCGACTACGAGATCCTCACCGCCGGACTCACCGACCTCTGGCGGGAGACCTGGGTATTCTTCAACGTGGCGGATGCGGAGGCCAGCTATCCCTTTGCCGACGCCCTGTTCAACGAGATCGTGGACCGCTCCGGCGACGATGTGCTGCAGATGGACGCCTACGACCTGGTAAGTGCGGCGCTGGCGGAGGAGGCCGGCGAGGTCTATGACTACGACCGGGCACATATCGCCGCCCATGGCTTCCCGGTGATAGAGCGGGAGGACCGGGACACCTCGGAGTTCCGCAACTACTGGCTCTACATGCCCCAGTTCCGGGTGCTGGATCAGAACGACTTCGTCACCACCATGGCGGTGTTTTTGGTGCTGTTCATCTTTATCGCCCTGATCTGCTTCGCGGCGGTCATCGTCATTGCCTTTACCCGGTGCATGACCATCGCCCTCACCAACGCACGGGTGTACGACGACCTGCGGCACCTGGGGGCGCCGAACCGCTATCTGTTCCGGTCCGTAAAGGGGCAGGTGTCCAAGGTGTTTCTTGTGCCCGCCATCGTGGGCACGGCAGTCATCTCCGCCTTCTACCTCATGATTATGTACTTCAATGATAACCGCTTCACCCCCGGCGAGATGGCCGGCATGGCCGTCTGTGCTGCGGTGATCGCCGTGCTTTCGGCGGTGCTCTATGGGGTATACCGCATCACCCGCCGCAGCGTCTGCCGCGCGCTGGGAATCCAAGGCAAGTGAAGCTTCCGCGCTGCCGGAAATTTGGTCCGGGGGCACAGGGATATTCCCTGTGCCCCCGGACCTTTTTGTTTATTTTCCGCCGCTGCCGGCGATCTTTCTCCACAAGGTGCTTCGGCCGATTCCAAGCCGCTTGGCCGCAGCGGACTGATTCATGTTCTCCTCCCGCAGCACCTGTTCGATCACTCTCCGCTCGATGTCCTCCAAGGTCCCGGAGAGATCCACCGCCGGCGGAAGGGCACTCACTTTCCGCATCTCGTTCTGCAGGACCGCGGCCACCTCAGCGGCAGTGATATAAAATCCCGAGGACGCCGCGATCATCTGGCGCAGCACCTTTTCCAGCTGCACCAGATTCAGCGGCCACTCAAATTCCACCATCAGCTCCATGGCATCCGGCTCCATGCCCACGGTGGATTTGGCCAGCGCGGTATTGTACTGGGGAATCATCATATTGACAAAGGCGGGAATATCCTCCTTCCGCTGGGCCAGAGACGGCACATTGATGGTGAATCCGCTGAGCTGCAGATAGAGCCGGCTGGAGAACTGTCCCCGGGCCACCTCGGCAGACAGGTCGCAGCAGCTGGAGCTGATTACCCGATGGCGGTGGGTCATCTTGGTATCCTCAATATAGGTCCCCACCTGCTGCTGCAGATCCTTCGGCAGCGTATCCACGTTTTCCAGATATACCGTGTATCCCGTGGCGTGAATGGGAGACGCGGCATTATTCAACAGCATGTCCCAGTTTTTCTCCGTCAGGTCCCTGCACTGCAGGCGCATCAGCGTGGTCCCCTCCGTGGCGCTTTTGGTGTGAATGCGACGGGCCACCACGCCCTTGTGGGTCCCCACCGCCCCCTGGATCAGAACGGGCAGCGCGGAACTGCCGGCAGTCTGGATGAGCTTGTCCATTGGGCGCAGATACAGCTCGCTGGAAGCCGGCAGGCTCTGCGCCTGGCGGATGTCCTCCGGGTCCTCCAGCTTGGCGAAGGAGGATACCCGATAGCCAGCGGCGCGGAAGTGTACCTCAAAGAGATAGCGGATCTCCTGGCGGACCTGAAGAATACCGCCCGTGATCTCATAAAAATCATTGTTCAGCTTTTTGATTAGGTGCAGTGTCCCTGTATCCTGCAGCGTGGAGATCCCCCGGGAGAGGAACTGCTCCATCCGCTCCACGTCGTTCAGCATTTTTCGCGCCGCTACATTCGTATACTGGAGCTCCCGCTGTTCCCCGAAGATGAATACGGCG
>NZ_CAKVVF010000029.1:0-24769 GCF_934833455.1 Oscillibacter sp. KLE 1728 | reverse complement strand
TGCCGTAGATCACGCCGCCGTCGGTAATGCCGCCCTGGGCATTGATCTCGTCAATGACGGACTGAGGGATGCCCATATCCGTGTTGAAGATGTCCCCGCCGGTCTGGAACTGGCCGGCGTCCGCCACAATGAAGTCGCTGGATGCGAAATGAGACACGTACTTGTCCATGTCGAAGCCGTTGGTGAAGTTCACCGTCACTGTCAGCAGTACCACCGCCAGAGACAGGGACGTGACGGTGACGGCGGTCTTGCCCCGGCTGCGGCCCAGGTTGGCCCAGGCCATGGACAGCAGGGACACGCCCCTGCGGCCTTTTTTCGTCTTGCGCTTGATGCCGCCGCCTTCGGTGTAGCGCACCGCCTCGATGGGAGAGACCTTGCCGGCGATGCGGCCGGGCTTCCGGCAGGAGAGCAGCACCGTCACCAGAGAGAACAGCGCCGCGCCGATGAAGATCACCGGGCTCACGGAGGTCATGGGCACCACGCCGTTCAGCTGTGACACAATGGCCGGCGTCAGCTGGCCGCCGATCAACCAACCCAGCACCAGCCCCAGGGGGATGCCCGCCAGGGACAACGTCAGCGCCTGCTGGCGGATAATCCGCCGCAGCTGCCGGGGCGTGGTGCCGATGGTCTTCAGCAGGCCATAGAACCGGATATCGTTGGTGACGGAGATCTGGAACACGTTGTAGATGATGAGATAGCCGGTGAAGATGATGAGCAGCAGCATGGCGGCCACAGCAATCACCACAGAGGGGTCCAGATTATCGCTGAGCTGGGCGCCGGTATAGCCCCAGTTGACGCCAGTGTGGATATAATCCGGCGCTCCGGCGCTCTGATCCTGATAGCCGTGACTTTCCAGAATTTGAGCGATATCGTTCGCAATGTGGCGGGAACCGCTTTTCAGCATCACATCCAGGTTCCAGGAACCGGTCATGCCATCCTCTCCGGGCGGGACGGTTCCCGCCTCGTCCAGAATGGCGTCCGCCCGGCTCTCCGGAATCAGGATGTGGTTGGCCACAATTGCCTCGTCATACTCCCACCAGCCGCAGAGGGTAAAGGTCTGGGTGGTGGTATGGCCGTCCACGTCAAAGGAGATGGTGAACCTGGCGCCGATCTCCGGCTCCACCCCCAACAGCTCCAGCACGTGGGTGTCGGTAGCGGCCTCGTCGGTGCCCTCCTGGGGCAGACGGCCCTCCACCGGGTCGCAGTACATCCAGTGGGCTTCATTGGCGTCGGCGTAGCTGACCTCCACGTGGGATTTGTTGAACGGCACCTCCGTGGGCATTCCGATAAACCGCCGCATTCCCCACTGGTCGATGAGGGGGTCATCCTTCAGATTGTTAAACTGTTCCTCCGTCAGGTACTTGAAGCCGCCGTGGGAGAAGCCGCCCACCTGACGGAAGTTGGACTGCTGGAACCCGTCGTTGATGGACATGGCGATGGTGAAGAGGGACGTGAACAGCACCGTGGTCAGGGCGATGGCGAGAACGGCGATGAGGTTGCGGGTCCTGGCCGCCTTCATGGACCGCCAGCCCAGACGGCGGATGGTCTTGCCGTTGGATACCTTCATCATGGCGCTCACCCCCGCACCACGATCCGGCCGTCCTCGATGCGGATGATCCGGTCCGCCATCTGGGCCAGCTCCTCGTTGTGGGTGATCATGACGATGGTCTGGCTGAACTTCTGGGCAGTGACCTTCAGAAGTCCCATCACGTCCAGGCTGGTGGCGGAGTCCAGGTTGCCGGTGGGCTCATCCGCCAGGATGATGGCGGGCTTGGCCGCCAGAGCCCGGGCGATGGCCACCCGCTGCTGCTGGCCGCCGGAGAGGTTGTTGGGCAGGTTTTGGAGCTTTGCCTCCAGCCCCAGCGTCTCAATGATCCGTTCCACATAGGCTTTGTCCGGCGCGTTGCCGTCCAGCTGGATGGGCAGGACGATGTTCTCATACACGTTCAGCACCGGCACCAGGTTGTAGTTCTGGAACACAAAGCCGATCTTCCGCCGCCGGAAGATGGTCAGTTCCTCATCGCGCATGGCAGAGAGTTCTTTGCCGTCCACCGTGACGGTGCCGCCGGTGGGGCGGTCCAGCCCGCCCAGCATGTGGAGCAGGGTGGACTTGCCGGAGCCGGAGGTGCCCACCACCGCCACGAATTCGCCCTTTTCCACGGTCAGATCGACCCCGTCCAGGGCCCGGACCTCCGTATCGCCGGAGCCATATACCTTCCGCAGATCCTTTGTTTCCAAGATCGTCATTGTTCATTCCTCCAAGGAAAAGTCTGTATTGCCTTTCGACAATACAGACTGTACCAAAGAAATCTTTCCACATTCTTTCTGAAATCTAACAGTTCTGAAAGATTTGGGATGTCCGGGCCGGAACGCGCCGCCTTCTACGTCCTCTCCTCCGCCCTCGGCAGGAACAGGGAGAAGGTGCTCCCCTCCCCGGGGCGGCTGCTGACCTTCAGGTATCCGCCCTGACCGGCGGCGATCTGGCGGGCCAGATACAAGCCGATTCCCACGCCCTCCGCCTCGCTGGCGGAGGGGGAGCGGTAGAACCGCTGGAAGATCCTGGCCTGCTCGGACTCCGGGATGCCGGGGCCGGTGTCCGTCACGTCCACGCGGCAGAACAGCTCATACCCCACGGCCCGGAGAGTGACGGCGCCGCCTGCCGGGGTGTATTTCACCGCGTTGTCCACCAGATTATACAGGGCCTCCGCCGTCCACTTGGGGTCGAACCGGGCGGTCAGGTCCGTGGGCTCTACCGTCAGGGTGATCGCTTTGGCCTCCGCTCCGGGAGCGGCCTGGGCCGAGGCGGCATCCAACAGCTGTTGGATGCCATGACGCTTGGGCGTCATGGCAAGGACGCCGCTCTCCAGCCGGGAGGTTTTGACCAGCGCGTCGATGAGGAACCGTAGCTTCTCCGCCTGATGCTCCAGAGCGGAGGCATACTCCCGGCTCTCCGGCGGCAGGTCCTGCTCCTCCAGCAGCTGGGCATACAGCAGGAGGTTGGCGATGGGAGTCTTGGTCTGGTGGGAGATGTCCCCGATCAGGGTCTTGATGGCGTCCTTCTCCTCCGCCAGATTTTTGGCCGATACGGCGGATGCGGAGAGATAGTGGGCCATCCGGGTCTCCAGGGCGGAGAGGCGGCTCTCGTCATAGAGGGACTCCCGGAACTCGCCCCGGATGGCGTCATCCAGCATCTTGCCCAGAGTGTCCAGCATCCGGCGGGTCCGCAGGCGGGTCCAGACGGCGAATCCTGCCGCTGCCAGCAGGGCCGGAACCGCCAGGGCCAGCAGGGTGTATTCCACTGTCATGTCAGTTCACCGCCCATGTGTAGCCCAGGCCGTACACGGTCTTGATATAGCGGGGCTTGGACGGCATGTCTTCCAGCTTGTCCCGCAGCCGCTTCACTGTGACGGAGAGGGCGTTTTCGTCCACATACTCCGCCCCGTCCGTCCAGATCCGGTCCACCAGGGCGGCCCGGGTAAGGGTTTGGCCCCGGTGTTCCACCAGCAGCCGCAGCAGCTTCTGTTCCGTCTTGCTGAGCTCCACCGGAACGCCGTTCCGGGAGAACTCCATCCGGCCGAAATCGAAGGTGAAGCCGTCCAGCTGCACCCGTTCCGCCTGGGGGGCGGCGGTCCGGCGCAGCTGAGTATTCACCCTGGCCCGCAGCACCGCCAGAGAGAAGGGCTTGGTGATATAGTCATCCGCCCCCAGCTCCAGACCTGCCACGATGTCTGTCTCCAGGTCATTGGCAGTCAACAGGATTACGGGAATCTCACTCTCCCGCCGGAGGGCACGGAGGAGGTCCAGTCCATTGCCGTCAGGCAGGTTGATGTCCAGGATCAGCAGGTCGAAGCTCCGGCGGGAGAGCAGCTCCCCGGCATCCGCCAGGGACCGGCAGAGCTGGGGGCGGAGCTCCGGCGCCTGGAGGGCCAGGCGGATACCCTCGCCCAGAGTCGGGTCATCCTCCACGATCAGCAGGTCTTTCATCGGGGAACCTCCTTGGGATCAAACTGCGCCCAGTATACCACGGGCGGCCGCCGCCGTCCAGAGCGGGCAGAAGAAACGCACGGCGGACAGGCCGCCGTGCGTGGGTCGCGGGATCGCGGGTCACAGGGTCAGGGAGGGGGCGGCATAGGTCCGGGCCGCCAGCTCCTGGTCCAGCATATAGAGCCCCTTGGGGTCCGAGCCGAACAGCTCCATCTTCTTGATGAGATCGGTGGCGTTGGTCTCCTCCTCACCCTGCTCCTTCACGAACCAGTCCAAAAACTGCATGGTGCGGAAATCCCTGGCCTCGTACGCGGCTTCATAGATGGCGTGGATCAGGGAGGTGACATACTGCTCGTGGGCGAGACCGGCCTTCAGGGGGTCCATGTTGGCTTTCAGCTCCGCATCCGGCTTGGCAACGGCCTCCAGCGTTACGGGCACGTCGTTGTTCTGGAGATACTGGAGCATCAGCATGGCGTGGTCCCGCTCCTCCTGGGCCTGGACCTTGTACCAGTTGGCAAAACCGGCAAGGCCCTGCTCCACATAGAAATTGGAGAACTGGAGATACAGATACGCAGAGTAGAATTCCTTGTTCACCTGATCGTTCAACAGCTGGGATACTTTTTCGTTCAGCATTGTATGCGCTTCCTTTCTGCAGCGGACGAAACGTCCTTGTTTGTTCTATCTAACCATTATATCACGGACTGCAGAAAATGCAACGGCAGCCGGGAAAAAAGCGGTGGACGGGCGGGAGGCGCTGTGCTACAATGGGCGTGCTGCAAAGTCCCTTTTTGGGAAAACTTTAACGGGAACCAAACGGCAGGGGCCGCCTTTTTACAGACCGGCGGGCCCATCCGTGTTATCATGGTCCTGCTGTCCACGGGCGGCTTCTGATAAAACGGAAAGAGGGATCGCTGTGTTCATGCGCAGAAAAAACCACATGGCGCCGGCGCGGATCATCCTGATCGGCTTTGCGCTGCTGATTTTGGCGGGAGCACTACTGCTGACCCTGCCCATCTCCACCCGGGACGGGCAGGGCGCCGCCTTTTTCGACGCGCTGTTCACCGCCACCTCCGCCACCTGCGTGACAGGACTGGTGGTCCAGGACACGGCGCTGTACTGGTCCGGCTTCGGCCAGGCGGTGATCCTCATGCTGATTCAGATTGGCGGCATGGGTGTGGTGACTGCGGCGGCGGCCATCTCCATGCTGGCCGGGCGGCGGATCGGGCTGAAGGAGCGGTGGGTGATGCAGGAGTCCATCTCCGCACCCCAGGTGGGGGGCATCGTTCGCCGGACCCGCTTCATTCTGGCGGTGACGCTGGTCCTGGAGGGGACGGGGACGTTGCTGCTGGCTCTGCGGTTCTGCCCGGAGATGGGGCTGTTCCGGGGACTCTGGTACGCGGTGTTTCATGCGGTGTCCTCCTTCTGCAACGCCGGGTTCGACCTGATGGGGGCGGCGGGCACGCCCTTCGTCTCCCTGACCGGCTATGCGGGGGACCCACTGGTGAATTTCACCGTGATGGGGCTGATTGTCCTGGGCGGCATCGGGTTCCTCACCTGGGGAGACGTGCGGGAGCACAAGTGGCACCTGCGGGCCTACTGCCTTCAGAGCAAGCTGGTGCTGGCGGTGACTGCGGCACTGATCCTGCTGCCGGCGCTGTTCTTCCTGCTCTATGAGCTCCGGCTGCCCCAGTGGCAGACGCTGACCCTGGGGGAGAAGGTCCAGGGGGCGCTGTTTCAGGCGGTCACCCCCCGGACCGCGGGGTACAACACCCTGGACCTCTCCCAGCTGAGCGAGCCCTCCCGGCTGCTGATTACGCTGCTGATGCTGGTGGGTGGCTCCCCCGGCTCCACAGCCGGCGGATTCAAGGTCACCACTCTGGCGGTATTTGTGCTGGCGGCCCGGGCGGTGTTCCGCCGGCGGGCGGATCTCCAGTGCTTCGGCCGCCGCCTCCCCACGGAGACACTGCGCAGCGCCGCCGCGGTCCTTATGATGTATCTGGGGCTGTTTCTGCTGGGCGGTATGGCCATCTGCTGCGTGGAGGACATCTCCCTGGAGGCGGCGCTGTTTGAAACCGCCTCCGCCCTCGGGACCGTGGGGCTGACGCTGGGGGTGACCCCGGGATTGGGCGGCGTCTCCCGGTTGATTCTGATCTTTTTGATGTACTTTGGCCGCGTGGGCGGCCTGACGCTGATCTACGCCGTCCTGCCGGACAGCGGCGCCGCCCCGGCGCAGCTGCCCCAGGAGCGGGTCACTGTGGGCTGAGCGGTACGCTTGAGAAAGGACGTGTGAGGATGAAATCGGTACTGCTGATCGGATTGGGCCGCTTCGGGCGGCACATGGCCGCCAAGCTTCAGGAGCTGCACCACGAGGTGCTGGCGGTGGACAAAAACGAGGAGCGGGTCAACGACGCGCTGGACCTGGTGACCCACGCGCAGATCGGGGACAGCACCAGCGAGGCGTTCATCGCCTCCCTGGGGGTGCGGAACTTTGACCTGTGCGTGGTGGCTATTGGTGACGACTTCCAGAGCTCTCTGGAGACCACGGCCCTGCTGAAGGAGCAGGGGGCGCGCTTCGTCCTGTCCAGGGCGGCACGGGATGTCCACGCCAAATTTCTGCTGCGCAACGGCGCGGATGACGTGGTTTATCCGGAGCGGGAGACCGCCAGCTGGGCGGCAGTGCGGTACAGCTCCGACCACATCTTCGACTACATCCAGCTGACACCGGACCACGCCATTTATGAAACGGCCGTGCCGCCGGCCTGGGTGGGCAAGACTATCGGCCAGCTGGGGGTGCGCCAGCGGCACAATATCAACATTCTGGCGGCCAAACGGGGGGAGGAGCTCATTCCCATTCCAGGCGGCGACTACTGCTTCCGGGAGGGGGAGACGATGCTGGTTCTGGGCGCGGACCGGGATGTACAGAAGTTCCTGCACTTTTGACGCAGCTGGGCGGAGCCGTCTGTTGGCGGCTCTGCCTTTTTCACGCCGGGACGGAAAAGGCCGGTTTGCATTCCCTGTCGGGTCTGGTATAATGGATGTATCACGCAAGAAAAGAGCGGAGGCGAAGGCATGGCGGAGATCCTGGTGGTGGATGACGAAGCGGCGATTGCGGATCTGGTGGAGGTCTGCCTGAAAAATGAGGGCTACACAGTGTACAAGTGCGGCAGCGGGGAGACGGCGCTGACCTGCGTGGCGCGGCAGCATTTGGACCTGGCCATTCTGGACGTGATGCTCCCGGACCTGGACGGCTTTACCCTGTGCCAGAAGATCCGGGAGGAACACCTCTTTCCCATCCTCATGCTCACCGCCCGGGTGGAGGACATGGACAAGATCATGGGCCTGACCCTGGGGGCGGACGACTACATTACCAAGCCCTTTAATCCGCTGGAGCTGGTGGCCCGGGTGAAGACCCAGCTGCGGCGCTATACCCGGTACAACACCGGCGAGGCGGCGGAACCCAGGGAGACCGCGGAGCATGACTTCCGGGGGCTGCAGATCTCCAGGACCACGCATAAGTGCGTTCTCTTCGGCGAGGAGCTGGCGCTGACGCCGCTGGAGTTTGCCATTCTCTGGTATCTCTGCGAGCACCGGGGACAGGTGGTGCCCAGTGAGGAGCTGTTTGAGGCGGTGTGGGGCGAGAAGTACATGGACAGCAACAACACGGTCATGAGCCACATCGCCCGCCTGCGGGAGAAGATGCACGAGCCAAGCCGGAAGCCGAAGTTCATCAAGACGGTCTGGGGGGTGGGGTATACCATTGAATAAGAGAAGAGAACGGCCCCCGCTGTCGGACCGGGGCCGCCGCCGGGCCCTGCGGACCTGGGGATTCTATCTGCTGGCACTGACGGCCTGGGTGACGGTGGTGCTGGCGGCGGTCTTCCTGGGGTATCTGGTATGCAGCGCCTTTACGTGGTATGCGTGGGATCCGCTCTACCAGTTCCTCAACTGGGTACGGGATTACATCGTCTTTGTGTGTATGCTGGTCATCCTGCTGGGCTGGGTGGCTATCAGCTATTCCTTCATTGCCCGCCCCATGCGGCTGGTGGACACGCTGGCCGCGGCGGCAGAGCAGCTGGCCCAGCCGGGAGAGGAGCCCATTGAGCTGCCGGAGCCCATGGAGGACCTGGAGGGGCAGCTGAACGCCGTCCGGGAACGGGCCCTGCGGGACGCCCGGGCTGCCCGGGAGGCAGAGCAGCGGAAAAACGATCTGGTGGTCTATCTGGCCCATGATTTGAAGACGCCGCTCACCAGCGTCATCGGCTACCTTACGCTGCTGCGGGACGAGCCGCAGCTCTCCCCGGAGCTGCGGAGCCGGTATACCGGCATCGCCCTGGAGAAGGCGGAGCGGCTGGAGGACCTCATCAATGTGTTCTTTGACATCACCCGCTTCAGCCTGACCCATCTGGAGCTGGAGAAGCAGCCTACGGACCTGACCCGGATGCTGGAGCAGGTGGCCAGTGAGTTTGCCCCCCAGTTCGCGGAAAAGGACCTGCGGTGTGAACTGGAGCTGCCGCCCCGTCTGGCATACGACTGCGACCCGGACAAGCTGGCCCGGGTGTTCGATAACCTGCTGCGCAACGCCTTCCATTACAGCTTCCCGGGGTCCACAGTCCGGATCACCGGACAGCAGGAGGCGGATACCGTGGTCCTGACGTTTACCAACGAGGGGCGGACCATTCCGGCGGAGAAGCTGGAGCGCATCTTCGACCAGTTCTTCCGGCTGGACAGCTCCCGCGCCACCCGCACGGGCGGCGCGGGCCTTGGCTTGGCCATAGCCAAGGAAATCATTGCCCTCCACGGCGGGACGATCCGGGCTGCCAGCGCGGACAACCGGATCACCTTTACCGTCCGCCTGCCCCTGCAGGGGGCCGCCGCAAGAAATTCGTAAGATTTCCGCAGGAAAATCACAGGAGGTTTGCAGGAACGTCCACAGATCTGCGGGAAGCGAATCTGATACGATCTTTCCATCAGGAAAGGCGCTGGGCGCCGGAAAGGACATGAGATGGAAAGATTGCGGATATTGGTGCTGTTCGGCGGATGCTCTTCAGAGCATGAGGTGTCTCTGCAGTCCGCCCACGGCGTGCTGACGCACATGGACCCGGAGCGGTACTGCCCCATCCCGGTAGGGATCACCCGGGAGGGGGCGTGGTATGTTTACACAGGGCCGCTGGATGCCATTCCCGGTGGAAGATGGCAGCGGGAGGCGGCGTGCGTGCCCTGCACTCTGCGGCTGGACCGGGGGAACCGGGCCCTGGTGCTGTTGGACGGCTCCGGCCGGGAAGTGGCTTTTGACTTGGCCTTCCCGGTTCTCCACGGCAGGAACGGTGAGGACGGCACGGTTCAGGGGGCGCTGGAATTGGCCGGTGTGCCCCTGATAGGCTGTGGGACGCTGTCCAGCGCCCTGTGTATGGACAAGGACCGAGCCCACAAGCTGGCGGCCCTGGCGGGAGTACGGGTGCCCCGGAGCCGTCTGTTCCCGGAGGACTGTGCCTTTGAGGAGCTCCGGACGGCAGCCGAAACACTGGGCTGGCCGCTGTTTGTCAAGCCGGTGCGGGCGGGTTCTTCCTTCGGCGTGAGCCGGGTGGAGGAGCCGGCACAGCTGGCTCCGGCGGTGGAGGCGGCCTTCCGCCACGACGGCGAGATTTTGCTGGAGGAGGCCATTCCCGGCTTTGAGGTGGGCTGTGCGGTGCTGGGGAACCGGGAGCTCACCGTCGGGGCGGTGGATGAGGTGGAGCTGTCCCGGGGCTTCTTCAACTATACGGAGAAATACACCCTCCAGACATCGGCTATCCACTGCCCCGCCCGGATCGCCCCGCAAAAGGCAGCGGAGATCCGGGAGACGGCGAAGGTCCTCTACCGGGCACTGGGCTGCCGGGGATTTGCCAGGGTGGACCTGTTCCTCACCCCCTGGGGGGAGATTGTGTTCAACGAGGTGAACACGATCCCGGGCTTCACGCCCCACAGCCGCTATCCTGCCATGATGCGTGCCGCCGGCATCCCCTTCCGGGAGCTGGTGAGCCGCCTGATCCAGCTGGGGGCCGAGCTATGAGGGCGGCGCGGTACAGCCGGCGGCAGATGCGCTCCGGGCCGCTGGTGCTGGTGAACCGTCAGCATCCCCTGGCGGAGGAGCCGCGGCAGCTGCTGACAGCAGCGGACGAGCGGTATCCCAATATCCTGCTGGAGCGGCAGGCCGCCCGGCTGCTGGCCGCCTGCATCCAGGCAGCAGGCGGGGCGCGGGAGATCGTGCCGGTCTCCGGCTGGCGCAGTCAGGCGGAGCAGCAGGCCATTTGGGAGGACACCCTGCAAAGACGTGGAGAGGCGTTCACCCGGCAGTATGTGGCGGTCCCCGGGTGCAGCGAGCACCAGACGGGGCTTGCCATCGACCTGGGCCGGGCAGCGCGGGAGATCGACTTCATCCGGCCCGATTTTCCGGAGGAAGGCGCCTGCGGGCGGTTCCGGCGACTGGCGCCCCGGTATGGCTTCATCCAGCGGTACCACCGGGAAAAGGAGTCCCTGACCGGTATCGCCTGTGAGCCGTGGCACTATCGGTATGTGGGGACGCCTCATGCCCTGCTGATGGAGCGGGAGGGCCTGTGCCTGGAGGAGTATCTGGACTGGGTGCAGACAGCGCCCAGGACGTGCCGCCTGGAACATGGGCGGAGCGCACGGGTGTTTTACATGCCCTGCGCCGGCGATGAGACGGAGCTCCGCTTGCCGGAGGGCTGCTGCCAGGTCTCCGGCGACAACCGGAACGGATTTGTCGTGACAGTTTGGGAGGTGTAGGTATGGCAGACGGACGCCGGGGCGCGGCGTTGGATCTCTTCCGTCTGGCGGCGGTGGTGCTGGTGGTGGCGAACCACACCTCCCCGCTGGTGTCTGTTTCCCCATTGTGGGACTTCTGGTTCACCCGGGTGCTGGCCCGGGTGGCGGTGCCGTTTTTCCTGATGGTCAGCGGCTATTTTCTGGCAAAGGACCAGTGGCGCAGGACCGGCGTCTTTCTGAAAAAGACCTGTCTGCTCTACGGGGCGGCGGTGCTGCTGTATCTGCCGTTGAACTGGTACAACGGCGGCTATGGGCCAGCGGAGTGGGTCAAAAAGCTCCTGCTGGATGGGACCTTCTATCACCTGTGGTATTTTCCAGGCGTGATTCTGGGTGTTCTAGTGGCCAGGGGGCTGCTCCGGCTGGGCCCCCGGACGGCGTTGACCGCGGCCGGGCTCCTTTACCTGGTGGGCCTGGGCGGAGACAGCTATTATGGACTGACCTGCCAGCTCCCGGCGCTGGAGGCGCTGTACGGGGGGATTTTCCAAATCTTTGCCTATACGCGGAACGGACTGTTTTTCACGCCGCTATTTTTGCTGCTGGGAGCCGCCGGTGTGCGGTGGAGCGTGAGGACCTCCGCTGCAGGCCTGTGCGCCGCCTTCGCGGCCATGACCGCAGAGGGGCTTTGGCTCCATGGGCTTCAGGTCCAGCGGCACGACAGCATGTACATGCTGCTGCCGCTGGTGATGGTTTGCCTGTTTTCCCTTCTGCTGGGGCTGAATCGCGGAGAGAGGCGGAGCTGCCGCAAGCTCTCTTCACTGATCTATGTCCTGCACCCCTGGTGCATCGTGCTGGTCCGGGGCGGCGCGGAGGTGCTGGGCCTGGAAGGTCCGCTGGTGGAGAACAGCATGGGGCATTTCCTGGCCGTGCTGGCCTCCAGCGCGGCGGCGTCCTGGGCGCTGTGGCTGGCCTGGAGCAGACGGCCGCTGAAACGCTCCAATAAAGGATAAAAGGACAATATACTGTCGAACTTCGACAGTATATTGTTCTTTTTGGGCCTCTCAGGCGCCTTCGCGCTCCGCGTGAAGACGGCGGAGCTGCTGTTCAGCTGTCATCATACCCTGCTCGTACCGGTCGATTTTCTGATTCAGCAGGTCCAGAGAGGCCTGCATCTCCGCCATCCGGGACACCAGCTGGTCCCGCTGTTCTACCAGCAGGGCCTTGCGGGCGTCCAGGGTGGCGTCTCCCTGCTGGAACAGGTCCACATATTCGATCAGGGCTTCGATCTGCACCCCGGCGGCCCGCATGCACTTCATCAGCTGGATCCAGCCGCAGGACTCCTCCCCGTAGTCCCGCAGGCCGCCCCTGGTGCGGGGGACAGGCGGGATCAGGCCGATGCGCTCGTAGTAGCGAAGGGTGTCCGCTGAAATATCATACTTCCTGCTCACTTCGGCGATGGTCATGGCCGTGCTCCTCTCAGCGGGCGGCCTGGGCCGCGTCGTTCACACACCGCAGGGCGTTCAGGCTGCGGGGATAGCCGATGTAGGGCAGGCACTGGGAGATGACCTGGATCAGGAAGGCATTGTCGTTTCCAATCCTCAGATTGGCACCGGCGTGGCTGGTGAGCTGGGGTTCGCAGCCGCCCAGGGCGGCCAGGAAGCAGAAGGTGATCATTTCCCGCTGCTTATAGTCCAGCCCCCCGCGGGTGTAGTAGTCGCCGAAGCAGTTGTCCGCCAGCCAGCGGTTGATGTGGCGGCTTTCCTCCGGGCCGCTGTTCTGAAAGCCCCGCATCCCCTCACCGAAGATATCCACCTGGGCCTGGTTGCCCGCGGCCAGCCGGGTCTCTGCCGTGGTGGTGGAGCCGGGCTCCAGCGGTAGGGCGACGCCCTGCTCCGTCAGCACCTGATTCGTCACGGAGAAAAAGGGACGCACCCGGCCGATCCCCAGATAGGCCACGGATTGATAGAGAATCTCCTTTACCTGGACAGGGGTGACGCCGGCCCGCAGGGCGGCGGGCAGCAGCACGCGGTATTCCTCCACACCCTGGCAGCCCAGCAGGGCAGCGAGAATGGCCATCATCCTGGCGGCGTCATCCAGGTCCCCCTGGTTCACCACCTCGTCCAGGGCGAAATTGGCGAAGAGCTCCATAAACTCCGGATCCGTTTCCCACAGCGGGGAAGGAGGGCCAGGAGAGAAACGGGACAAATAGTCTTTGGCAGATGCGGAAAGCGCCATACTGAAAAGCCTCCTTTGCGCCTGCGGGGCGCTGTCTTTTGATGAGAACACTTTAGCACTTGGAGTCTACTCCAAGTCAAGTGTTTTTTCAAATACTCCGCAGGGGAATCAATCCTCAATATGATACAGAGAGGATATGACCAGCCAGAGCTGGGAGAAGGGGCGCATCAGGTTCCAGATGCCGGCGCCCTGGAAACCGTATTCCGCGATCAGGGACAGACGGGCGGAAAGACTGCGGGCGTCTTCAAACCAGACCTCGTGAATTGTGCCGTCTGCTGCGGTGTAGTGAAAGAAGGGGGCCTGGGCCGTCTCATCGTACTGGATGGCCACATCATGTTCAATGGCCAGCTCGATGGCCCGCTGATTGGAGATGGAGGGCGCCCGGGTGACGCCCTGGACAAAGGGCAGGGGCCAGTCGTAGCCGTAGTTGGAAAGGCCCAGGAAGATCTTCTCCGGCGGGATCTCCGTCACGGCGTAGTCCAACACGGTCCGGACGTTGGGCAGGGGGGATACCGCCATGGGCGGTCCTGCGGTGTAGCCCCACTCATAGGTCATCAGAAGCACGCCGTCCACAGCGGCACCCACAGCGGCATAGTCGTGCCCCTCGTACAGAAGTCCCGCCTGCCGGGCGGAGGTCTTGGGGGCCAGAGCGGCCCAGAGAAAGAAGCCCTGGGAGTTCAGGAGCCGCCGCAGGCGGGCGAGAAAGGCGGCGTAGGCCGCCGCCAGCTGGCCGGGGAGAAATTCAAAGTCCACATCCAGCCCGGCGTAGCCACGGCGGCGGAGTGTCTGCTGGACCTGATCCACCAGGCGGTCCTGGACGGCGCTGTCTGTCAGGACCAGGGTGGCCCGCTGGGTGTCGAACTGACCGGTTTCTGTCATGGTGGACAGATGCATCACCGGGCGGACGCCCCGCTGGCGGGCAGCGGAGAGGAGAGCGTCATCCTCCAGCTGGAGCAAATCGCCGTCGGCGGTGATCCCGTAGGTGAAAGGGGTCAGATAGGTGAGATAGGGAAGCTCCGCATCCAGAAGGGACATATCAATGTAGGGGTAGGCATAACCGTTGAAGGCGGCGGCGCCCAGGGGCTCGTCAAAGTAGGAGATCACCAGGACCTGTCCGGGCTGGAGGGCTGCTCCGCCGCCCAGAGGCCAGTTGTTCTGCCAGAGGCGGCGGACTGTGGTGCCGTATGCCTCCGCGATGGAAGCCAGGGTCTCCCCGGCCCGGACAGCGTGGACCTGGCGGGGAAAGCGGACCACCAGAGTTTGTCCCACCGCCAGGGCGCCGCTGGGGGGCACGGCGTTGTCCGCGGCCAGGCGGGCGGGATCGACGCCGTAGGATTCCGCGATGGAGCCGACCGTCTCGCCGGCTTGGACCACATGGATCGTCATGTTGGACATCACCTCCTTTGGAGACTATGCAGGCCGGGGTGGGGATATGCGGTGCCCACTGGAGGGAGTTGGAAAATATGACGGAAGAGACGGCTGCTTGACAGAGCACATTTGGAAGAATTGTGACGCTTTGTCAGAACGCCGAAATTTGATTCAGAGATTTGTGGATATTTTCCGGCGTGCCAGGAGGGTCAAAACCGCTGAAATAGTTGACAGAGACGTGGAGAATCGTTAAAATAATGTTAAAGCTTGTGCGTTTTTTAACGAAAAACGGGTAGACGATGACGTCCAACAAGCGTGTGCCATCCGCCGTTGAGGGAGGAAACACACCACTTGCTGAGACGTCTCTTTTTGTATACAGCGCAAAGAGGGAGGCAAAGCGATGTTCCTGCTGTTTTTCCTGCTGTGGCTGTTGCTGTCCGGCGGGATCAGTGTCCATACCTGCCTGTGGGGCGTTGCAGTCTCGGCGCTGATCTCCTGGTTCTGCAAGCGGGTGCTGGGCTATCAGTGGCGGGTGTTCTGCGGCAGTCCTTCCAGAATCTGGGCCATGGCGCGGTATTTTGCTCACCTGCTGGCGGAGATGCTGAAGGCCGGACTGGTAATCATGCGGATCATCTACACCCGCCCCAAGGGCATCGAGCCCAAGCTGGTGTGGTTCCACACCCCGCTGAAGACAGACCGCCGCAGGGCGATGCTGGCAGACTCGATCACGCTCACCGCGGGGACAATCACCGTGCGGGCCGAGGACGGCCGGATGCTGGTGCACACACTGGACACGCCGCTGGCAGAGGGGATTGAGGACAGTTCCTTCCAGCAGCGGCTGGAGAGGATGGAGGCGGCCCAATGGAACAAGTGAGGACCTGGGTGCTGACCGCGGGCGCCGTGGTGCTGGCGCTGCTGATCCTGGCGACGCTGGTGCGGGCGGTGCTGGGCCCCCGGTTTACGGACCGCATCGTGGCCGTGAATGTCATCAGTACGCTGGTGATCGCGGAGCTGGTGCTGCTCTCCGTCTGGCTGCGGGAGGACTTTCTGGTGGATGTGGCCCTGGTGTTCGCGCTGCTGAGCTTTCTGGCGGTGGTGGTGGTCTCCCGTCTGGTGGCGGCCCGGCGGCGGAAACGCCCGGAGCGGGAGAAGACGGGAGGAAACGCCCATGATCGATAATCTGGTGACCGCAGCCGGGCTGGCATGTTTCCTGTTCGGCCTGTTCGTGTTTTTCTCCGCTGTGCTGGGGCTGTTCCGGTTCGATTATGTGCTCAACCGGATGCACGCCGCCGCAGTGGGGGACTCCCTGGGTATCTTCTGCGTTCTGATCGGGCTGATGCTGCTGCACGGCTGGTCCCTGTCCGCCGCAAAGACGCTGCTGATCTTTGTGTTTTTATGGCTGACCAGTCCGGTGTGCAGCCATCTGGTCGCGGAGATGGAGGTATCCACAGTCCCGGATTTGGAAAAGGAATGCGAGGTGGAGGTACGATGATCGTTCTGGAATACATCCTGCTGGTCGGGGTGATCGTGTGTGCTATTGCAGCGCCGCTGTGCAAGCGGCTGCTGGCATCGGTAATCGTGTATATGGCGCTGTCCCTGATGATGGCGGTGCTGTGGAGCCTGCTCCAGAGCCCGGATCTGGCCATTACGGAGGCGGCTGTGGGCGCCGGTGTGACCAGCATCCTCTTTTTCCTGACGCTGAAGAAGATCCACGCGCTGAAGGGGACACGGGATGAGTAAAAAAGAGGAGCAGCCGGACCGGCTGAAACAGTTTATCTCCTGGGTGGACGGAGATCGGGAGCCCAAGGACCGGACACTGTTCGTCATGGAGCAGCGCCCCCACCGGGAATTCCGCCCGTCAGAGGAGGAGTTCGAGCGGCGGGAAAAGGACCGGCTGCGGAAGTTTTTCAACTGGTATCCCATCGCCGCGGCGGTGATCTGCGTGGCGCTGGGAATTATCCTGTTCACCACAGTGATGAACATGCCCGGATTCGGCCAGGAAGACAACCCCATCAACAACGAGGTGGCGGAGCGATATCTGGAGCACAGCGAAGAGGAGACGGGCTCTGAGAACGTGGTGACGGCCATGATTATCGGCTACCGCGGCTTCGATACTTTGGGGGAGAGCTGCGTGCTGTTTCTGGCGGTGTCGGCGGTGATGATCCTGCTGCTGCGGGACCGGAAGAACACCAGCGAGCATGAGCTCCAGCAGATGGAGCGGGAAGAGACCGCCGTGCAGGGCCGCTCTGACCTGATCCTCAAGCAGGTGGCCTGGGTGCTGCTTCCTTTTATTTTCCTTTTTGCCATCTATGTGCTGCTGAACGGCGAGACGTCGCCGGGCGGCGGGTTTTCCGGCGGGACTATCCTGGGGGCGGGACTGATCCTGTTTTCCGCTGCCTTTGGCCCCGGACACACGCGGGTGCTGATGAACCAGAGGCGGTACAGCGCGGTGCGGACCTTCGGTCTGCTGCTGTATGCTGTGCTGTACGGCGTTTACATCTTCATCGGGGCCAACGGCCTGCCCAATTACCTCACCGGGATGATCCTGCTGATCGACCTGGCGGTGGGGCTGGTGGTGGCCTGCACCGTATATGGATTCTACGCCCTGTTTTCCAGGGGAGAGATCTGAGAGGAGGCGGAGAAGAGAATGCTGGAGGAGATCATCCAGAACCGCTACGCGGTCACTGCCGTCATCCTGTTTGGCATCGGCTTCACGAATCTGATGCTGCAGCAGAATCTGCTGCGCAAGGTGATCGGATTCAACATCATGGACTCGGCCGTCTTCCTGCTGCTGGCCTCGCTGGGGTATATTGACGGGGGCGTCGCGCCCATCGTGGGGGACCGGGGCTTCGACCCGCTGTACATCAATCCGATCCCTAGCGGCCTGGTGCTGACCGGCATTGTGGTATCTGTGTCCATTACGGCGTTTTCCCTGGCGTTGATCCAGCGGATCTACCGCCGCTATGGCACCATTGAGATGCGGGAGCTGCTGGAGCGGGCCAAGAAGGAGGACGACTGATGCGGCCGTTTGTGGAGAACTTTCCCTTCTTTTCGATTTTTCTGGCTATCCTGGCGGCCATCGTGACCGCGGCCATCCGCAGCGGGCGGATCAGCTACTGGATCACCATCGGAGTGTGCGCTGCATCCGCGCTGCTGAACGGCTGGGTACTGGAATACACCTATGCAGAGGGAGTGAGCTTCACCTACGCCATGGGGCGATTCCTGGCGCCGTACGGCAACGCCATCAACTGCGGGCCGCTTCAGGCACTGCTGGCCGCCGTGTTCTCCCTGGTGATGGCCCTTGCTCTGGCGGGCGGGCGGCGGGACCTGTTTCAGGACATCCTGCCGGAGAAGCAGAAGTTTTACTTTGTCATGGTGAACATGCTGGAGGCGTCCCTGTTGGCACTGACCTACACCAACGACATGTTCACCGGGTATGTGTTCATCGAGACCAGCACCATCGCGGCCTGTGCGCTGGTGATGGCCAAGGACAACGGCCCCAATCTGATCGCCACCATCCGGTACCTGTTCATGAGCCTGGTGGGGTCCGGGCTGTTCCTGATCGGGCTGACCATTTTGAACAGCATCACCGGCTATCTGCTGATGCCCTCTCTGGCGGAGGCAGTGGCGGAGCTGCGGCTCTCGGAGAGCTACACGCTCCCGCTGACGGTGGCTGTAGGGCTGCTGGTGGCGGGGCTGGGCGTCAAGAGTGCCATGTTCCCCTTCCACCTGTGGCTGCCGGATGCCCACGGCGGCGCCACCACAGCATCCTCCGCCATCTTGTCCGGCTTGGTGCTGAAGGGGTACATCGTGCTGCTGCTGGTGATGATCCTGCGGGTTTTCTCCATGGAGCTGATGGTGGAGCTGGGAGTCACCGACGTGATCCTGGCCTTTGGGCTGCTGGGAATGATTCTGGGCTCTCTGGCTGCTATGCGGGAGAACCATATCAAGCGGATGCTGGCGTATTCCTCCGTGGCGCAGGTGGGGTATATCTTCATGGGTGTGGGCCTGGGGAGCATCGAGGGGCTGATCGCCTCCTGTTTCCATATCCTGGTCCATGCCTGCTGCAAGCCGCTGCTGTTTCTCTGCGCCGGCAGACTCTCCGCCGTCAGCGGCCACCACAAGAGCCTGAAGAACCTGCGGGGCAGCGCCTACCGGGACATTGGGGCGGGCTTGGGCTTCACTGTGGGGGCCCTGTCCATGATCGGCATCCCCCTGTTCGGCGGCTTTGTCTCCAAGCTCTACTTTGCCAGCGCGGCCGTGCCCACCGGTATGACGGCGATGATCCTGCTGACCATCGCCCTGTCCACGGTGCTGAACGCACTGTACTATGTTCCGGCGCTGCTGGCCATCTGGGTGAAGCCCCCGGCGGAGGATGAGGCGCTGGTCCTAGCCGACGTGCATCCGGGGGATCTGGCTGCGGACCGGGCCTTCACCGCGGCTGCCGCCATCCTGATCGTGGGAATTTTTGTGCTGGGCATTTTTTACCACCCGATCACAGACCTGATCGAGGCGGGTGTCCGGCTGATTTGAGACTTGTTGTTTGTGAGGGAGTGCGCCCATGCTGTTGCTGCTGCCTATTCTGGTGCCGCTGATCGGCGGGATCTTCGTATTCCGGCAGAAAAATGAGACTTACCGTGACTGGCTGGTGGTGACGCTGATCGTGATTACCGCCGTGATGGTGCTGGCTAACTGCACGATGCCCACCCAGCGGCTGTGGCTGCTGACCATCCAGGGGGACTTGGGCTTGGTGCTGAACAGCGACTGGCTGTCCAAGTTCTTCATGGTGCTGGCAGTGTGCATCTGGGCGCCGGTGGTGGTCTTTACAAAACCCTACATCCGCCATGCGGGGCAGGGCAACCAGTTCATGGGATTTTATACCATGACGCTGGGGGTACTGATGGGCCTTGCTCAGGCGGCCAACTTCGTGACCATGTATATGTTCTTCGAGATGATGTCCCTGATTACGGTGCCGCTGGTGCTGCACAATGCCACGCCAGCGGCCCGCCGGGCAGGCTTCAAATACTTGGGGTATTCCGTATTCGGCGCGGGCATGGCCCTGGCCGGCTACTTCTTTATCGCCTATTACTTGACGGTGCCGGATTTTCAGCCGGGTGGGGCCATCGATTTCTCCCGGGCTGCAGAGCACCAGCCGCTGCTGCTGGTGGCATACTGTCTGATGATCGTTGGCTTCGGGGCTAAGGCGGGCATGATGCCCATGCAGTCCTGGCTGCCTGCCGCCCATCCGGTGGCGCCGGCCCCAGCCTCAGCCGTGCTCTCCGGTGTCATTACCAAGGGTGGCGTGGTGGCTGTGATCCGGGTTACTTATTATATGTTTGGACCGGAGTTTCTGGCGGGCAGCTGGCCCCAGTATGTGCTGCTGACGCTGACGCTGGCCACGGTGTTCGTGGGGTCCATGTTGGCCTATCGGGAAAAGCAGCTGAAGCGGCGGCTGGCCTATTCCACGGTGAGCCAGGTGTCCTATGTGCTGTTCGGCCTGATGCTGCTGACGCCGGATGGCGTCCAGGCCTCTCTTCTGCAGATGGTCTTCCATGCCCTGGCCAAGGATACGCTCTTCCTGGCGGCGGGCGCCATCATCTTCTCCACCAACTGCACCCGGGTGGATCAACTGCGGGGCATCGGCCGGCGGATGCCGGTAACCATGTGGTGCTTCACCCTGGCGGCCCTCTCCCTGATCGGGATTCCGCCCATGGCGGGATTCGTGAGCAAGTGGTACCTGCTCACCGCCAGCCTGGAGGCACCGATCCAGGCCTTTGGCGTCGCAGGGCTGGTGGTGCTGGTGGTCTCCGCCCTGCTGACGGCGGGATACCTGCTGCCGGTGGTGACAGAGGGATTCTTCCCCGGCCGGGATTTTATTACGGAGCGGCGGGAAGTGGGAGTCCAGATGACATGGCCCATGATTGCCTTTGCCGCGGCTGTGGTGCTGATGGGTCTGCTGCCCGGCGGCTTGCTGCATTGGCTGGGTCTTCTGGCGGCCCGGCTGTTCCCCTGACAGTGGGGAAGCTTTGAGAAGGGAGGTACGTCTGTGCGCCAATTTCTGACATTGCCCATTCTGGTTCCCATCGTGCTGGGAATCGCGCTGCTGATCCTGCAGCCCAAGAGCCGGAGGGTGCGGAGCATCTATATCATGGCGGCATCCCTGGCGACGACAGCACTGTCTCTGGCCTGTATCGTGCTGACCTATCTCTATGGGAGCGGCTTTCTGGCCTGCATCATGGTGAGATTCAACGAGGCGTTCTCCATCTCCCTGCGGATCGACGGGGCGTCCATGGTCTATGGGGCCATCGTGTCCGTGCTGTGGCCGCTGGTGACGGCGTACTCGCTGGACTATATGTCCCACGAGGGGCATGAGAACCGGTTCTTCGCTTTTTGGCTGATGGCCTACGGTGTGGTGCTGGGTATCGCTTATTCCGAGGATTTTCTGACGCTGTATTTCTTCTATGAGGTCCTGACGCTGACCACGCTGCCTTTGGTGATGCACGCCATGGACGAGAAGGCCCGGTATGCCGGGCGGAAGTATCTGGTGTACTCCCTTTCCGGCGCGGCGTTTGCCTTTATCGGGATCGTCTTTCTGCTGAATTACGGCGTGGGACACCTGAACTTCACCTACGGCGGCATTCTGGATCAGAGTCTGGCGGCGGGAAACGAGCGGACGCTGGAGCTGGTGTTTGTGGCGGCCTTTTTCGGCTTCGGGGTGAAGGCGGCAGTATTTCCCTTCCACGGCTGGCTGCCGGACGCCTCGGTGGCACCTACGCCGGTGTCTGCACTGCTCCATGCAGTGGCGGTGGTCAAGGCCGGCGCCTTCGCAGTGCTGCGGCTAATTTACTACGGCTTCGGGGCGGATTTCCTGCGGGGAAGCTGGGCCCAGACGGTGGTGATGACGGCGGCTATCGTGACCATTGTTTACGGCTCCGCTCGGGCGCTGCGGACACCCCATCTGAAGCGGCGGCTGGCGTTTTCCACGGTGAGCAACCTTTCCTACATCCTCTTTGCCCTGACGTTGATGACCCCGGCAGGGATGGTGGGCGGCATGACCCACATGGTCTACCACGCATTCACCAAGATCACCATGTTCTGCTGCGCCGGCGCCATTATTCTCAAGAGCGGGAAGGAGTATATCTATGAGATGGAGGACTTCGGCCGGGCCATGCCGGTGGTGTTTGCCACATTCACCGTCTCCTCCTTTGCGCTGATCGGAATGCCGCCGTTGGGAGGCTTCGCAGGCAAGTGGATGATTGCGGAGGCGGCAGTGGCCTCGGTGAATCCGCTGGCCTACGCGGGCATCGCCGCGCTGATTCTGTCCACGCTGCTGACGACGCTGTACATGCTGACCATTGTGGTGCGGGCCTATTTCCCGGTGGGAGAGCTGGACCGTGCGGCACTGGCCCGGGTACACGACCCGGCCAGGACCATGTGGATCCCGCTGGTGCTGCTGACCGCCTCCGGTGTGATTCTGGCGCTGCTGTCCAACGAAGTGATCGGCTTTTTATGGAACGCGGTTCCGCGGAACTGGTAAGGGAGGGAGACGATGGGAAACATTCTGCTGCTGTTTCTGGTCCTGTTCCCCATGCTGCTCTCTGCCTGGGTGTTCCCGCTGCGGCGGCGGGACAGGAGATACCGGAATTGGCTGATCCAGATCATTCCCGCAGTGGAGCTGGCCGCTGCACTGCTGCTTCTGCTGTGGCCCGGGGCTGCCCTGGAGCTGCCGGGGGTCTTTGGCTTTGGCCTGCGGCTTCAGGCCGGGAGTCTGGGGAGCCTGCTGGCGCTGGTGAGCGCCTTCCTGTGGGCGGCCACCGGCCTCAACTGCCCCAGCTACTTTGCCGCCGCCGAGGGCTGCAATCGTTTCTACTTTTTCTGGCTGTTGACGCTGGGGGCTCTGATGGGGGTGTTTCTGGCAGCGGACCTGTTCACGCTGTTCGTGTTCTTTGAGATGATGTCCTTCACCTCCTATGTATGGGTGGTGCAAAACGAGACGGAGGAGGCCCGGCAGGCCGGACAGACGTATCTGGCTGTGGCTGTGATCGGCGGCATGGCGCTGCTGGCGGGCCTGCTGCTCCTCCAGCAGCTGCTGGGGACGCTGGAGTTTTCTGCTATGGCGGAGGCGGTATCCGCGCTGCCTGCGGAGAAGCGCGGGTCCCTGTACGTGGCCGGTGGATGCGCATTGGTGGGATTCGGCGCCAAGGCCGGGATGTTCCCCCTGCACATCTGGCTGCCAAAAGCCCATCCCGTGGCGCCGGCACCGGCGTCTGCCCTGCTGTCCGGCATCCTGACCAAGAGCGGTGTTTTCGGTGTGCTCATTCTCTGCCGGTATCTGTTCTGGACAGAGCTTCCCTGGAATACAGTGGTACTGGCCCTGGGCGTGGTGACCATGGTGCTGGGAGCTGTGCTGGCGCTGTTCTCCGTCGATCTGAAGCGGACGCTGGCCTGCTCCTCCATGTCCCAGATCGGCTTTATTCTGGTGGGCACAGCCATGCAGGGCTTCCTGAACGGCGAGAACGCCCTGGCGGCCTGGGGCACGGTGCTGCACATGCTGAACCACTCCCTCATCAAGCTGGTGTTGTTTGTGGCGGCAGGTGTGGTGTATCTGGGAACTCACTCGCTGAATCTCAATGACATCCGGGGCTGGGGGCGGAACAAGCCGGTTTTGAAGGTCCTGTTCTTCGTGGGGGCGGCCTCCATTGCAGGCGTACCGGGTTTTTCCGGCTATGTGAGCAAGACCCTGCTCCATGAGAGCATCGTGGAGTACATCCATGTGCTGGAGCACGCGGGGGCCGCCGCAGGTTGGTTCACGACGGTGGAGTGGCTGTTTCTGCTCTCCGGCGGACTGACAGCGGCGTACATGACAAAGCTGTTCGTGGCGATTTTTGTCTCCAGCCGTGCTGTTGGCCAACGGCCGGCCTTGAAGGACTATATGTCCCCGGGCACCCATGCGGCGTTGAGTGTGGGCGCAGCCCTGCTGCTGGTGCTGGGCCTGACTCCGGGACTGACCATGGAGCCTCTGGCCCAATGGGCGGGGCGATTCCTGCGGGCAGATCCTGGTCACAGCATCCATTATTTTGCCTGGGTCAACCTGAAGGGCGCATGCATCTCCCTAGCTATTGGCGCAGCAGTCTATCTCCTGGTGGTCCGAGGGCTGCTGATGCGGCGGGAGGCGGATGGCATGGTTTATCTGGACCGCTGGCCGGCCCGGCTGGATTTGGAGAATCTGGTATACCGCCCGCTGCTGTCGGCCCTGACCTTTGTGGGGGCCCTCTGCGCCCGGGTGGCCGCCTCCGTAGGCGACTGGCTGGTGCTGCTGGGGGAGCGGATCCTCTTTACCAAGGCCCCCGGCATCTTTGTGCCGAAGCGGGCCGAGAACTTCGGCACATACGGACGGAAACCCCTCCGTTTCCTAACGGAAGAGACCTTCTCCTTTGATCTCATGCTGGCAGGCGGAGGGCTGATCTTCCTGCTGCTGTATATGCTGCTGTGAGTCGACAACGGATACAGAAGAACGCGAAAGGCCAGGAATGCCGCTTATGCGGTGTTCCTGGCCCATCTTTATGGGAGGGAGAGAAGATTGTGGGTACGATCATAGCTGTCACGGCCGCGGCAGGCATGGGAGGGACCGGGCTGGGGGGCCTGGCCGCCTATCTGTTCCGCAGAGGTACGGACAGGACCGTGAGTGTGCTGCTGAGCTTTGCGGCGGGCATGATGCTTGCTGTGGTGTGTGCAGACCTGCTGACCGATGCCATTCAGGCGGGGCCAGGGCTCTCCGCGCTTCCTGCGGCATCTGCCAGCGTACTGGCGGGCTGCGGGGGGATCTGGCTCCTGGAGGAGCTGGTAAGCGGGCTGCAGGCAGGTGCGAAGCGGGGAGGGCTCTTTCTGGCAGGTGTGGTGATGGCAGCCGCTATTGCCCTGCACAACCTGCCAGAGGGGATGGTAATCGGAGCCTCCTGCGCTGCGGATCTGGCCGAAGCGGGACAGGATGGGCGAATGATGGCACTGGTGATCGGGCTCCACAACATTCCAGAGGGAATGGCTGTTGCAGTTCCCCTGGCGGCAGGCGGTGCCAGCAGAGGACGGGCAGTCCTGACCACGGCGGCAGCCGGCGCGCCCACGGTGCTGGGGGCGGTTTTGGGCTTCTGTCTGGGAACGATGGGGCCGGGCCTGCAGATGCTCACACTGGGCGGAGCATCCGGGGCGATGCTGTACGTGGTATTCGGCGAACTGCTGCCGGAGTCCTTCCGCCTGTGCCGATCCCCAGCGCCCGTGATGGCGGCGGTGCTGGGGGTTCTAACAGGCATGGGCGTGGTTTTGGGATAAAAAGAACCCGTCCCGCCAAGTGGCGGGACGGGTTTGTTTCAAAAAATAGTTACAGCTTACAGCTTCTGGAGCCGGGCAGCGCGCTTCTTGCCGTACC
>NZ_CAKVVF010000028.1:0-24980 GCF_934833455.1 Oscillibacter sp. KLE 1728 | reverse complement strand
GCTTTACAGACTGCGGATTTGGTTTTGGATGAGGGAACCCACCGTGTCGGCGAACTGGTCCAGGGAACGGATGCGGGCGAAGTTCCGGCCATAGACGGTGTGGGCGGCGGGCAGGTCGTCGTCATTCCCGGTGAAAACGCACATGACGTTGATGCCCTTGTAGGTCAGGGACCGGATCTCCATGGCGGTGTTCTGGATGCCGTTGTCCGCGGCGTATTCCACAAAGCTTCCGCTGTGGTTCATCTGGATCACGTCGTTGGGTTTCACGTCGGAGAGGAGGATTACCAGCTTGTGTTCGCTGGGGGAGTCCTCCAGTCCCTTGGCCAAGGCCCGGATGGCCAGGCCGTCCCGGTTGCAGCCGGTGGTGAAGTAATTGAAGATGCGGTCGTTTTTGTCCGTCTCATAGTAGTCCCGATAGCGGGTCACCACGGTGTATCCGCTGAGGGAGCAGAAGGAGGATACTCGCACCGGAATGTGGCAGCGGGTAAGGCTTTCGGCAATCATATAGCCTTGGGCGGCCACCACCGCCTGCCGGTCGATCTGGGAGCTGGAGGCATCCAGAAGAATGTCCACCGACAGGTCGCCGGGATCCGACTGGAGAATACGGGTGAACACCTTGTTGTCGTCCAAGTACACGCCCCGCCAGATGCGGCCGGCATCCAGCGCGCCGGAGGCGGCACGGACAGGGGTGGGCTGGAGATAAGCCAGCATGGCGTTGCGGATGCGGGCGGTGAGGCGGCGGATGCTGGTGCGGTGGCGGGTGGCGTCGGCTTCGTAGGCGGCCCGGTTCAGCTCCATCTGTCGCAGGGCGTTGCGCCGCTGGGCGGCCACATAGCCCTTGAGCTTTTCATGAGTGTCGTCTCCGGTGGCGTAGTACAGGTGGCAGCCCTGGTGCTCGTCCACGCAGAGCTCCCGCTCCAGGCTCTCCAGCTGCGACTGGTCGTATAGGGGGGCGCCGAAGTAGCCCCGCATGTATTTTCGCAGGGCGGCTTCCGTCTGGGCCAGGTTGTAGTCCGTCAGGCGGCGCTGGACCGGCTCTGCGTTGGCTCCGCCGCCCTGGCCCTTCACCAGATGCTCCCCGAACCCGTGGCCAAAGGCCCGCACGGCGGGCAGCAGGTCCGCCTCGGACCGGCGGCGGAAGGCGAAGAGGGGGCGGCGCCGTTTCCGCTCCTCCGCCTCCTGGGCCTGGGTCTCGCCGGGGGTGAAATGGAAATAGGTGTGGAGGAATGCCAGGGCCCGCTCCGCAATGGCAGGGCCGTCCAGGTCTCCGGGGAACTCCAGGGCATCCAGCATTTCCCGGTCCCTGGGCAGCAGGGGCGGTTCGCTCTGCCCCAGGGCCCGGCAGAAGTGGGCGTTTTCCAGCGCGGCCAGCAGGTCGCCGGGATCTGCCCGCTGGTCCAGAGCCACGGCCCGGCGGGCATAGCTCCGCCGCAGGGAGGGCAGCGCCGGCCGGCGGGGAGCCTCCCGCTGGTAGACGGCGTTTTCCAGCCCCAGCCACAGCAGCTGCTCAAAGAGCTGTTCCTTGGAGCAGCCGTGGAGGGATTCAAACAGCCCTTCTATGGTCTCTGCTCCGTAATTCTTCCGCACGGCGCCGATGATGCTGTTCCAATACAGGTCTGCACGGCCATCCTCGTCGTATGCCTTGAAGTCCGGCTCGAAGGAGTAGTCCGCAGCGGCGTTCCAGATCAGGTTCCGGGCCCGCCGCTTCTCACTGTCCAGGATCTCCATCAGTCAAACACATCCTCACGGCGGAGCGTCTCCGGCAGGCGGGTGCGGATCACGTCCCGCACCAGCTGCCGCTCAAAGTCATCAAAGGACTTGTTGACAAGGCCCAGATCCAGCGCCCGGTTGCCCTCCAGCCCGGTGCGCATCAGTCGCACGGCGGCCAGCAGGCCCCGCAGGTCCAGAGGCTTGGTAGAAAGCTCTCCGCCGTCGCATTTCTTCTGGATGTCCTGGAACAATCCGGCGAACTGCTCGGCATACACGCCTTTCAGAGAGGGGAACTCCCGCTTCAGGAGCTTGATGAGCCCCTCGGTGGTGATGGCGGGCATGTCGATCACCACGAACCGGGAGGCCAGAGCCTCATTCAGCTCCCGGGTGCCGGCGTAGCCGTAGTTCATGGTGGCGATGAAGCGGGTGGCGTCGTGAAGGGGAATGCGTTCATAGCCAGGCATGTCGATGGAGCGGCGGAAGTCCAGCGTGGCGTGGAGCACCGCCAAAGACTCGTTCTTGGCCATGTTGATCTCATCCAACACGCCGAAGCCGCCGGTCTCCGCACACTGGTAGATGGGGCCCTTCCGCAGCTGTACGGCGCCGTTTTCAAAGGTGTCCGTGCCCAGCAGGGTGGCGGCGTCTGTGTTGATGTAGAAGGACACGTTCCAGCTGGGGCGGCCGAACACGGTGGCCAGGTTTTCCGCCAGCACATTCTTGCCAGTGGCCTTGGGGCCTACCAGCAGCAGGTTCTCTCCGCAGAGGATGGCGGTGATGGCCTCCTCCCAGATGTCCTTTCCATAATAGAGATACCGGGGATCGGGGACCCGGCGCCGCAGGGTCTCGTCCTCCTCCGGATAGGCGTCCCGAAATTTTTCGATCTCCGCAGTGATGTCGGCGCTGACGCCTTCATCCCGCAGAAATTCCAGCATATCCAACATAGTGTGAACCTCCCGTGTTTTCTGACTCTATCATAGCATGATTCCTGAAAATGGCAAGAGAAAAAGGCGCGCCCGACATTCACCGGGCGCGCTGAAAGGATCAATCTGTATTCTCCAGGGGAAAAGTCACTTGCCAGAGGCCCTCCGTCAGGGTGGCGGCGGTATAGAAGTTGCCGTGGAGGGTGCATCCTGCCAGCTCCTCCGGCGGGACGGCAAAGAGAAAGTCCATATAATCCGTCCGGCCGCCAGCCGTCTCACCTGTAAAATAAGAGATACCGGTACAATGGAATTCCCTGCCGTCGGCATCTTCCATCCACAAAAACGCGTGGTTGTCCGTCCTGGAGGCGTCTCCCCGGCACAGCTGGATGTGGAAGAGGCCGTCTGCGTAACCGGCGGCTGTGATGGGCAGGCCCTCCGCGGGCTCCGCCAGGACTTCACCGGGTTGCAGCATTACGGAAGCCAGATCGCCGCTTCCACCGGTGGCAGAGTAATAGGTCACCTCCGGTTCCCTCACCCCTGCGGCAGGGAGATCAGCCCCCCAGGTGAGGGCGGTCTCCGCCTCTTGGGCATAGTTCGTCAGCTTCAGGTCCACCGTCACGCCCTCCATCGCCTTCTTGCCTGTCAGCAGCTGCCGGACGGAGAAGGTCATCTTGCCGCCGGTGGGAATGGGGGAGCCGTCCATGGTTTTCACAGTGCAGAGAAAAGTGACTGTCCCGGTGGCCTCGTCCCAGGCCACCCGCTCACAGCGGCCGGTCTGGTCAAAGGGCAGGTGGAAGGACCAACTGTCAAACAGGTCTGTGGTGGCGTCCACAGGACCGCCGGAGAGGACGATGTACGCCTGGGCAGTGTCTCCCTCCACCCGGACGGCCGCTACCTCCATGGTGATGCCGCTGTCCGTGCAGGCTTCCTGCACCGGCTGGAAGAACTGGGCTACGGCGGGGGCAATCCGGTATAAAACCGCATATCCCGTCTCCGACCAGACCGCCAGGGCTGGGGTGGCCAGCAGCACTGCCGCCACGGCAGCGGCCGCCGCCAGCCGGCGCAGGGGGAGGCGGTGTCGGTCAGGGTGGGAGAGAGTCTTGCGGATCAGGTCCGGCGACGGGCCGACAGGCTCGTTCATCCGGCGGTAGGTTTTGGAAAAGTTCATATATCCTCCTTCAGCAATGTCCGCAGCTTCTGCCGGGCCCGGGTCAGCTGTGCCCGGACGGTGGAGGGAGACCGGCCCAGAATCCGGGCGATCTCCTCCGTCTGATAGCCCTCATAGTAGAACAGGTGGATGACGGCCCGGTATTTGCCGGGGAGATGGGCCAGAGCCTCGTCCACAGCGGATTCCACGGAGTCTTGGTAGGAATAGACATCCTCCAGCGGGAGGGTCCGCATCCGCCAGGGGGAGGCCAGCAGGCTCCTTGCGCAGTTGGCCGTCACCCGCAGGAGCCACGCCCGCCGGTGTTCCTCATTCGCAAAATCCGGAGCGGACCGGTGGAGCCGGAGAAAAACCTCCTGAAACACGTCGTCGGCGTCGCTGCGGGAGCGGGTCATGGCGTAGGCCAGCCGGTAGACTGCGGAGCCGTATTGCGCCACGGCTTCGGCGGTATCGGGCATGTGATCACATCCTTCTGTAAGGAATACCCGGCAGAGGGCGGAATTGCTGCAAAGAGAAAAAACATTACATTTGTTTTGGCGGGAATGTTGCGTTTGGTTGCGGCGGTGTCAGGTGGCTGTGGTGGACTTTCCCGGCGGCGCTTGGTATGATGGGACCAGCGAAAGAGACTGGAGGAGGAAGACTCATGTCCTTTGGAGAAAAACTGACCCGCCTGCGGAAGCGGGAGGGGCTCAGTCAGGAGGCGCTGGCGGAGCGGCTGGGGGTCTCCCGCCAGGCGGTGAGCCGCTGGGAACAGGGGGCGGCCCTGCCGGACGCGGCGAAACTGCTGCCCTGCGCCCGGCTGTTCAGTGTGGACGTGGAGTGGCTGCTGGATGAGGAACAGGATGGGGAGGATCGGCTTTCGGCGGCGGAGTTCCTGCAGGGAACGGAAAGGCCCTCTGTTCACAGAGACTGGCCCTGGTATATCGCCGGCGGCATCGTCACCGGCGCGGGTTCTTTGGGTATGGTGACCATGGGGATTCTGAGCGCCGTCTTTCCTGTCGTGGTTTCCGAGGCTCCGGCGGGGGTGGAGTGGGTCCGCATCTACACCGGCCTGGCTGGTTTTCTGAAAGCTCACGGCGTAGAGTGGCTCTTTGCCCTTTGGGCGGCGGTGGCCCTGGCGGGGCTCTGGCTGCTGGCCCAGCCGCCTATCCGGCGACGGGAGCAGACGGCCTCCCAGTTTTCCTCCTGGTACGCCGCGGGCGTGGCGGTAGGGCTGTACGGCGTCGGTCAGACCGCCTGGTATGTCCAGCTGGGCAAGCTGAGAGACCTGCCTCTGCTGGCCCTTTTCCTGGCGGCGGCGGTCTGGTGCACGGTGCGGCAGTTTTGGCGGCTGGGCGGGGAGCCGGACGAGACCCGCAGGCGGCAGGAACGGATCATTGCCCTGCTATACACCGTCGCACAGGGAGTCCTTCTCCTGCTGACGGCGGAGGCGGGCTTTGGCCTGGTGGCGCTGGTGCTCCATATTGGGGTGTATTTCATCTGCGCTGCAGCCATAACCTGGAGGCGGTCCGGCAGGGGAAAGCACTAAACACAAAAACAGGAGGCCGGTCTCCCGGCCTCCTGCCTTTGTGTCTGTTCGGTTATCCCATCAGATAGGCGTACTTGGTCAGCACCGTCCAGATGAACACCTCGATGTCGGCGGGCAGGTCGTTCTTGGCGTCCAGATCTGCCTCGAACACCTTGCTGTCCAGGCGCACCAGCACCTTCTTCCCGCCCAGAGGCAGGAAGCCCTGATTGTTTACACTCTCGTCAAAGCCCTCCCGGGTCAGGAACAGGGTGAACTTCTCCCGGTAGGGGGCGGAGTCGTAGGGGCAGAACACGGCGCAGTTGCCGCACTCGTTGCACATCCGGTCCACGTGGAGGATCTGCTGGCGGCCGTCCGGCAGCTCGATGACCACATTGGCCCGGTTGGGGCACACGTCGGCGCAGACCTGGCACACCACGTTGCAGGTCAGGCACCGGTCGCCCTCGCACTTGGCGCTCTCGCAGAGGACGCCCTTCTTGGCGACGGCCTCCTCCCGGGTGGCTACGGCCTTGGCGGGGATGGCAAACTTGTGGGCCTCGCCGATGACGGCATTGGCGAAATACTGGGCGTCGGCAATGCCCTCCACCACGGTGGCGGGCCCGCGCATGGCGTCGCCGCCGGCGTAGACGCCCTCGAGATTGGTCTTGAAGGCGGGGATGCCCTTCTCGTCCACGGTGATGCCGTTCCGGGTGAAAACCTCGCTCTCAACCTTCTCGCCCACGGCGGAGACCACGGTGTCGCAGGGGATCTCCACCATTTCGCCGGTGGGGACGGGCTTGCGGCGGCCCTTGTCGTCCGGGTCGCCCAGCTTCATCTTCTCACAAATCAGCTTGCCGTCCTTCTGCTCCACAGGGGCTACCAGCTCCAGGAACTCCACGCCGTCGGCAATGGCCATCTCCAGCTCCTCCGCATCGGCGGGCATATACTTCTTCGTCCGGCGGTACACCAGGGTAGAGGATTTGGCCCCGGCCCGCAGAGCGGCCCGGGCGGCGTCCATGGCGGTGTTGCCGCCGCCCACCACGGCCACATGGCCCAGGGAGACGTCCTTACCCGCCTTCATGTCGCGCAGCCAGCCGATGACCGGCACCACGTTGCCGGGGATGTCCAGCCGTCCGGCCTTCCAGGCGCCTACGGCGAAGAAGATGTGGGTATAGCCCTGTGCCTTCAGCTCTGCCACAGAGGGGGCCTCGGTGTTCAGCTTTACCTCCACGCCCATCTTCTCCATCAGAGCCACGTCCTTGTCGATGGCCTCGTCGCTGATGCGGAAGGCAGGGATCACCTGCCGGACGATGCCGCCCAGGCGGTCCGCTTTTTCAAACAGCGTCACGGGGATGCCCGCCCGGCCCACGAAGTACGCCGCGGACATGCCGGTGGGGCCGCCGCCGATGACGGCCACCTTCCGGCCGTCCGTCACCGGCGCGGGAGGCGTGATCTTGGACATGTAGGCGTCATAGCCCTTTTCGGCCGCCACCAGCTTGGTGGCCCGGATGTTCACGGGCTCGTCGTAATAATTCCGCATACACTTGGTCATGCAGTTGTGGGCGCAGATGGTGCCCGTGATGAAAGGCAGGGGGTTCTTCTCGGTGATGAGCCGCAGGGCGGAGGCGTACGCGCCCTTCCGGCACAGCTCGATATACTCCGGAATGTCCTGGTGGATGGGGCAGCCGCCCTTGCAGGGAGCGGTGAAGCAGTCCAGCAGGGGAACCTTTTCATAGAGTTTGCGGCGGGGCAGGGGCTTGATGGCCTTCACGTGATACTTGTCGGACCGGGCCGCCAGAGAGAGGGCCTCGATGCCGACCACGTCCACGCCGGTGAAGGGCTTGAAGTCCAGAGCGTCCAGCTTGTCTCCGATCTGGGTGAACCGCTGGTAGCCGCCGGGCTTCAGCTCGGTGGTGGCCATGGTGATGGGCCAGATACCGCAGGCGAACAGCTTGTCAATGTTGAAGGCGTCGGCACCGCCGGCATAAGAGAGGCGCAGCTTCCCGCCAAACTCCTTGGCCATCATGGCGGCCATGGTGGTGGTCAGGGGGAAGAGGGACTTGCCCGCCATGTACATCTCCTCGCTGGGCAGTTCCCCGGCCTTCACGTCCACAGGGAAGGTGTTGGAGAGCTTCAGGCCAAATTCCAGACCCTCCCGGTCCGCCAGGGCCTGGAGGCGGTGGAACATGGGCACCGCGTCGGAATACTGCAGGTCCTCCTTGAAGTGGTGGTCGTCGAAGGCGATATAGTCATAGCCCATGGAGTCCAGAATGGACCGGGCGGTCTCGTACCCCAGGATGGTGGGATTGCACTTGACGAAGGTGTGCAGGTGCTTCTTCTCCAGCAGGTAGCTGGCGATCCGCTCGATCTCGTCCGGCGGGCAGCCGTGGAGGGTGGACACCGTCACGGATCCGGACACATGGGGAGTGATCGTGTCGATATAATCGCTTTCTCCCGGGAAGAACTCCTTCAAAACAGCGATGCACTCCTGGAAGATGGGCGTCTTGGAGGCGTCCACCATGCCGTTCAGGAAGGTGTCGATCTTCTCACCCTGGATGCCTGCCAGGTCATAGCCCACGGACATGTTGAACACGAATCCGTTGGGATCGCCCAGACCATAGACCTTTGCCATGATCTTCAGGGCGCACCAGGCCTTCACATACTCCTCAAAGGCCTGCTGGACATACAGCTCCGTGGACCACTCGCAGTTGTAGCACTCATCCTCCGCCAGAATGCAGGGGCGGTTGATGCAGGCGGCCAGATCTGCGCCGTCCATCTTCTGGACGGTCTTCAGCTCGAAGAACCGGGCGCCGGCGAAATAGCCGGCAATGATGTTCTGGGCCAGCTGGGTGTTGGGGCCGGCGGCGGGGCCGAACGGAGTCTCGATGGTCTCCCCGAAGATGGGGAGCTTCTTCACGCCGGCCTTGTAGGGCTTGTGGACGCCGAACACGGCGCCGTCCCGGCGGTATTCGGTGGTGATCCAGGTCATCAATTCCCGAAAGGGAATGGGGGTCATTAACTCAGACATAGTTTTTCCTCCTCAGAATAACTCCTGAAATACGAATGCGCACTGCTTCCGCAGGGGCACATCGGCCGGTCATCAATACTCCTTGTGGTTCAGCCGGCCCCACAGACGCTTGCTGCTCTCCAGAATGTGGGCATTCACGGCCTCCTCGTCGATCTCCGTCAGGACCCGGTCCTTCATCAGGATTCTGCCGTTAATCATGGTGGTCTGGCACTGCCGCCCCGTCATGCCGAAGAGCATGTGCCCGTCGATGTTGGCATCAGAGAACGGTGTGAAGGGCTTGTAGTCCATGACGATCACGTCCGCCGCCGCGCCGGGCTTCAGCACGCCCAGAGTGGGGAAGCCGGTGCGCTCCGCCATCTTGGCGTTGTTGCGGAACAGCATGTCCGTCACCTCGCACCAGCCCACGTTGGGCATACAGGCGTTGTGCCGCTGGGAGCACAGGGCCACCTTGATGGACTCCAGCATGTCGTTGGTGTAGGCGTCGGTACCCAGACCGATCAGAATGCCCTTCTTGTAGAGCTGCAGCACCGGAGAGATACCCACGGCGTTGCCCATGTTGCTCTCCGGGTTGTTGACGCACATGGTGTCCGTGGCCTTGATGATATCCATTTCCGCCGTGTTCACATGGATGCAGTGGCCCAGGATGGTCTTGGGTCCCAGGATGCCGTGGTCCTGGAGCCGCTGGACGGGCCGGCGGCCGTAGTTCTGGAGGGAGTCGTACACGTCGTTCATGCCCTCGGACACGTGGATGTGATAGCCCACCCGGCCGCTGTTGGCCGCCGCCATCCGGTCAAAGGTCTTGTCGGAGATGGTGAACAGGGCATGTCCGCCGAACATGGCCTTCAGCATATCGGAGGGGTTCTGCTCGCAGTAGTCGATGAAGTCCTTGTTCTCCTGCACGGACTGAAGGGATTTCTCCTCCCCGTCCCGGTCGCTGACCTCATAGCACAGGCACGCCCGCATCCCGAATTCCCTCGTCACCTCGGCGATCCGCATCAGGGAGCCGGGGACCTCACAGAAGCTGGCGTGATGGTCGAAAATGGTGGTGACGCCCTGCTTGATGGAGTCGATCACCAGGGCCTGGGCGCTGGCCTTGGTGGCCTCCAGGTCCAGATTCCGGTCAATGTACCACCACTGGCCGTCCAGCACCTCATAGAAGCTGGTGGGGTTGTACCCATCGATGGAGAGGCCCCGGGCCAGGGCGGAGTAGATGTGGGTGTGGGCATTGATAAGGCCCGGCATGATGACGCCGCCACGAGCGTCCACAAATTCCGCCTGGGGGTACTTGGCCTTCAGATCCGCGGTGGTGCCGACCTCCACGATCTTGCCGCCATCGGTGACCACGCCGCCGTCCGGCAGGTAGCCGATGCCCTCCGGATCCCGGGTGATGACCTTGCCGTTTGCCAGTAAAATCATAAAAATGACCTCCTTTTGTCCGTCTTTTGCATATCTGATAAAAAGAAAAGGCGCTTCAAACCGCTGTCGGTTTGAAACACCTACCAAAAGACCGGAATGATAGGTGTCAGCCCGTGCGCGCAGCACTTCGTTGCAGCTATCATTCTTCCCTTGTACTTGTATTTTACCGGACAGCAGCCTAAAATGCAAGCAGGGAAGCTCAAAAATTTTCAGATGGATTTTGTGTAGTTTGCCGGAAAGCGGCGGAACTTATTCCCAACCGGGTCCGTCTACATGAAATGAAATAAAGAAAGCGATGGAATCAGAGAAAGAGGAGGCGTCAGAATGAAACGGCTTTGGATTTGCCTGCTGGCTTTTGCGCTGCTGACGGGATGCGGCGATTCCGGCGACATTGCGGTGACAACGGTATACGAAACAGATGACCCGCCCCGGACCGCCCTGACCACGGAGTGGGAGACCTACGACCCGTCGGTGGAGACGGTGTGGTGCATCCTGTCCTATGAGGGGGAAGGGGAATCTCTGGAGTATGGGGCGCCCTATTGGCTGGATGTGCGGGAGGCGGACGGCAGCTGGACCCAGGTGCCCCTGGCTGAGAACGCCGGATGGGATGCCATGCTGTATACCCTGCCGTCCGGTGAAAAGCAGGCGTTTCCGTGCATCCTGTCCCTGTTTGACTACGACTTCTCCGGCGGCGGTACGTTCCGCGTCATCAAAGAGATCGGAGAATATACGGCCGCGGCGGAGTTCACCCTGACAAAGGGGGCGGTCATCTCCGCAGAGACGCCTTACGGCTTCGGCCCCATGGAGGAGGTACCGGAGTACGGCGACCCGGCGGAGCTCTCCGCCGGCGGTGCCGTGGTGTTCACCGAGGCGGGAACGGAGAACGCGGATGCGGCGGAGATATTTTTGGAGAAGGTCTCCCTGGGCATCCCCTGCCAGCTGCGGACCCTTCAGAACTACTATGAGAGCTGGCCCATGCTGATCGACGTCATCTATGACGGCCGCGGCTTTCTCTGGCGGATGCGGACCGGCGGAGAGATCACGGAGAAACGATTTTCCTACATCGTGACGGACGGCACGGACGTATACCTCTCCAACGGCGCAGACTGGGAGAGCACAGAACAGTACGACAGTGAGAAGGCGTTTCTGCTGCCCTCCGGCTCCGGATCCTTCCTGGTACCCGCGGCGGAAGCGATGACAGATGACCGGCTGGCGGAAAATACCGCCCGCTATCGGATCTGGTCAGGCGACGGGATGCGGGCTGCTTCCCTGACGGAGGACCCTGCAGAATTCAGCGTCATACGCTGTGACCCGGAGAGCGGAACATGGAGCAGGTCCTGGACCATCCGGGAGCTGGATGACCGGGCCACGGCAGTGAGGGACCTTTCCTGGCTGGAATCCGGAGCACTCCTGCACATCACTTATGAAACGGAGAAGGACGGCACGCTGACGGTTGACTTTGTGCCGGACGCTGAACTGACTGATCCCGGCGATCTCTGCGGCTATCCGGCGGAATAGAGACTGCGGGGCCGGCGGTTTGCCGGTTTTTCCGTAGAATACTGCAAAATCTTGGGATTTTCCATTGACAAGGGCACAAAAGCTCTGATATTCTATTCGGGCTGATTGAAACGATTTCCCGACCATTCCCCAACATTAAAAAGGAGAGAGATGCACACATGCTGGGAGAGATCATTGCGGATTTGAGCAACTGGATGTATACCTACCTGCTGGTGATTCTGTTGGTGGCCGCCGGACTGTTTTTCACCATTCGGAACCGGTTCCCGCAGCTGCGGCTGCTGCGGGAGGCCATCCGCGTGGTGGTGGAGCGGCCGGAGAAGGAGGGAAGCGTGTCCTCCTTCCAGGCGCTGATGGTGTCCACCGCCTCCCGGGTAGGTACGGGCAACATTATCGGCGTGTCCGTGGCCATCTGCATGGGCGGCTACGGCGCCGTGTTCTGGATGTGGCTCATCGCCCTGCTGGGCGGCGCCACGGCCTTTACCGAATCCACGCTGGCGCAGATTTACAAGCGCCGGAACCCGGAGACCGGCGAGAGTTACGGCGGCCCTGCCTATTATATTGAGGCGGCCCTCCACAGCCGTCCCCTGGCGGTGCTGTTTGCCCTGAGCCTCATCGCCACCTACGCCGGCGGCTTCAACATGCTCTGCTCCTACAACCTCCAGTCCACCTTCTCCGGATACAGCTTTTATTCCCCGGAGTGGACGCCCTGGATCATCGGCGGCATCGTGGCGCTGCTGACCGGGTACTGCGTCATGGGCGGCGGCAAGCGGATCATCGCCTTCGCCTCCACTCTGGTGCCCATCATGGGCGGACTGTACGTGCTGGTGGCCCTGGTGGTCATCGTCATGAACGTGGGGCTGATTCCCCAGGTGTTCGGACGGATCTTCTCCGAGGCGTTCGATTTCCAGGCCATCTTCGCCGGCTTCACCGGCTCTGCCGTGATGCAGGGCGTGAAGCGGGGCCTCTTTTCCAACGAGGCCGGCGTGGGCTCCGCCCCCAACGCTGCCGCCTCTGCCAATGTCAGCCATCCGGTGAAGCAGGGGCTGGTCCAGATGCTGTCTGTCTTCCTGGACACGCTGGTGATCTGCTCCGCCACCGCCTTCATGCTGCTGTGCTCCGGTGTGGAGCCCGCAGTGGAGCTGCAGGGCGCCCCCTATGTGCAGTCGGCCCTGGCCGCCTCCTTCGGCACCCTGGGTCCCGTTTTCATCACCGTGGCCATGGTGCTCTTTGCCTTCACAACTCTGATCGGAAACCTCTACTATGTGGACAATGCCCTGGCGTATCTGCTGGGGCACGTGCCCTCCAAGCGGTTCATGGTGGTGTTCCGCCTGATTGCCATGGGACTGATTTTCCTGGGCGCCGGCCTCACGCTGGATCTGGTGTGGAACCTGTCTGACGTGCTGATGGGCGTCATGGTGCTCATCAACATTCCGGTGATCGCGGTCCTCTCCCGTCCGGCGGCGGCAGCCCTGCGGAACTATACCGAGCAGCGCAGGGCCGGCAAGAACCCCGTGTTCCGGGCCGCGGACATCGACCTGAAGGAAAAGACCGAATACTGGAACTGAAATAAAAACGGCAGGGCTTTGAAAGCGGACGCTTCGGCGTCCGCTTTTTTTGCATAGAATGGAATAGAAACAGAAAATTTACAAAAACTACTTGAAATAAAAAATGAAATCGCTTAATATAATATCGAAAACTATATTATATGATGCGGACGGCATGATGCCGGATTTCAAGAAGGAGAGACCATTCCATGCGCAAACTGTTTGCAAAGGCCCAGGACCCCATCAGCTGTGAAACCCATGCGCTCGGCGCGGTGGCCGCACTGGGGGGCGGTCTGCTGTATCTGCTTCGGGGCGTCTGGACGGATGCGGCCATACCGGCGGTGGCGGCGGCCCTGTGCTTCTGTCTGTCTATGGCGGCACTGTATGCCGCCAGCGCCATCTATCACTACTATCCCGGCACTGCCGCCAGCGGCGGAGTGAAGCGGGTGCTGCGGAAAATGGACCACAGTATGATCTATGTGTTGATTGCCGGCAGCTACACGCCCTTCTGCGTGGTGCTGCTGCCCCAGCCCAGGGGAACACAATTCTGCCTGATCCTCTGGGGCGTGGCCCTGGCGGGGGTGCTGGCGAAGATGCTGTGGATCAACGCACCGCGGATGCTGTCCACGGCAGTATATCTCATCATGGGATGGTCCGTGGTGTTTGTGGCAAAGGACTTCACCGCTCTGGGCCAGCCCTGCCTGACGCTGGTGGCCCTGGGCGGGATCTGCTACTCGGTGGGAGCGGTGTTCTACGCCGTCAAGAAGCCAAACATCTCTGCAGAGTGGACCTTCCACGAACTGTTCCACCTGTTGATTCTGGCGGGGTCTTTCTTCCACTATCTGGCGGTATATCTGTATGTGCTGTGACGCAGTGGCGAAAAATCTGACTGAAAACGAAAGCAGCCCGGCGGAATATCCGCCGGGCTGCTTTTGGAATCTGTGCAATTGGAACACTGGCGCGGTTTATTGCGGGCTTTCATCCGGTATCGGAAGGCCGTGCGACTCCATCAAGCCGTACGACTCCAGCAGAGCTTTTGCCTCGTCCAGAGATGCTGCCGGAGCGACATAGACGGAGGAGCCGGCTACGTAGGTTGACGTTCCGTCGTCCTCGCCGGGGACCCGCTCAAAGGGGAACAGGAAGAACTGCGTATATTCCCGGTCTGTGTACAGTTCCCCGAAAAACGTGTGGGCGGGGAACTTTCCGTATTCGAGCAGGCCCCGGTTGAGGCCGCCGCCCTCATGGGCCATGGTCAGCCAGACCTTGCTGGCTTCCTCAGAGGTGAAGGGCTGGTCCTCCAGTTCCAGATAGCCGCTGAAGCTGTCATCCTGCCCCCACTGCTTCACCATCTCCCCGTGGAAATGCAGAGTGGTGTTCACGGCCGTGGCCTCGCCATCCTCCCACAGGACCGCCGGGAGTGTCACGTCCACCTGTGACCGGAATTTCACCATGCGGGCAATGACCAGTGCGGCAGCGAGAATCAGTACCAGACAGATCACCGTCGTGGCCCGGTTGGGGCCGTGCCGTTTGGCGTTCGTCTGCTCTGGGGCCATGGTATGCTCCTTTCCGCCGGACGGGACCGGCCTGCCGTGCATCACACACGTAAAGGGAGAGCGCTTTATTTTGTCCCGAAGATCCGGTCGCCGGCATCGCCCAGACCGGGGACAATATAGCCGTGCTCGTTCAGATGGTCATCCACGGCGCCGCAGTAGATGTCCACGTCCGGGTGGGCCTTCTGGATGCGCTCCACACCCTCCGGCGCGGCCAGCAGAACCATCAGCTTGATGTTTTTGCAGCCCCGCTTCTTCATCTCGGTGATGGCGGCCTCGGCGCTGCCGCCGGTGGCCAGCATGGGATCCACGATCATGATGTCCCGCTCCGCAATGTCCTTGGGCATCTTGCAGAAGTAGACATGGGGCTCCAGCGTCTCCTCATCCCGGAACATGCCGATGTGGCCCACCCGGGCGGAGGGCACCATCCGCAGCACACCGTCCACCAGCCCCAGGCCCGCCCGGAGGATGGGCACCACAGCGAACTTCTTGCCTTTCAGGGTGGGGGCGATGGTCCTGCAGATGGGGGTCTCCACCTCCTTGGTGGTCAGGGGCAGATCCCGGGTGGCCTCATAGGTGATCAGCATCCCGATCTCGGAGACGATCTCCCGGAAATCCTTGACGCTGGTGTCCTTGTCCCGCAGGATGGTCAGCTTGTGGGCCACCAGGGGGTGGTCCATCACATGCACTTTGCCGCTCATACTTATAAACTCCTTTTCTCTGATATCCTTGATGTAAACCGTTCCCTACGATCTAAACCGTTCCCTCAGATCTGGGGCGGCTGCCGCAGACGCTGGGCCTGGGGAGGGCGGAGATAGACCGGAAGCAATTCCTGGGCGGAGACCAGCTTTCCCGCCCGGGCCAGGTCCTCGGCGCACAGGGCCACGGACATGGCGTTCTGCATCACCAGTTGGGGCGGTGCCAGGCGGCAGGGCAGTCCCGACTCTGTCAGCGCCTTCTCACAGAGGACGGCGCCGTCCCCCACGATCACCAGGGGCAGCGGCTCGCTCCGCAGCTCCTCCGCCAGCTCCGCAAGGCCGATGGCGCGATCCGGCGTCCGGCGGGTCAGGCGGCCATGTTCGGAGGTGAAGAGGGCGTTGTAGATCTGGCTGCGCCGGGCGTCCATGGCGCAGACCACCAGGGCGTCCATGTGGGCCACGTTCCGGGCCATGGCCTCCAGGGTGGAGACGGCCGCGCAGGGCTTGTCCGCGGCAAAGGCCAGTCCCTTGGCAGCCGAGACGCCGATGCGGATGCCGGTGAAGGACCCCGGGCCTGCCGCCACAGCGACGGCGTCGCAGTCCTGGACGGTCAGGCCGGTGTTTTTCAGCATGGCCTCCACAATGGGCATCAGGGTGCGGCTGTGGGTGAGGCCGGTGTCCTGATAGCCGGAGCAGAGGACTTTCCCATCCTCCGTCACGGCGGCGGAGACCGCCTTGGCGGAGGTTTCCAGTGCCAAGATCCTCATCGGGCGGCACCTCCTTCCACGGTGATGCTCCGCCAGCCGTCGTGCTCCGGATGGCGGGTGAGGGTCACATAGACCGTGCCCTCCGGCAGGGCGTCCGCCACCTGCTCGCTCCACTCCACGGCGCAGACGCCGCCCCGGGAGAGATAGTCCTCCCAGCCGATGTCGAACAGGTCCTCAGACCCGCTCAGCCGGTACATATCGAAGTGGAACAGAGGGGTAGGGCCCTCATACTCGTTGACGATGGTGAAGGTGGGGCTGGTGACCCGGCCCCGGCATCCCAGGCCACGGGCAAGGCCACGGGTAAAGGCGGTCTTGCCCATGCCCAGACCGCCCCGGTAGGCCACCACGGCGCCGGGAGAGAGAGCGGCGGCCAACCGTTCACCAAAGGCCTCCGTCTCCGCCTCGCTGTGGGAAATATACTCCACGAAGCAGCGCTCCTTTCCAGTGACATTTCCAAATCCGATTCAGTATACCATATTTTGAACAGTCTGTAAAAACAAATTTGCGGCGTTTACACATCTTTTCATTTGTGGTATACTGCATTCGTCAAATTCTGCGCCGGAGGAAATGGAAACGCCCATGTGGAACCGACTGAAAGCCATTCTGGCAGACTTCATCCAGCAGGCCGACCTGGTGCTGCTGGGGCTCTGCTGCGCCGCCACCCTGTACGGCATGGCGCTGATCGCCAGCGCCACCCGGTATCTGAACATCGGCGGCATCGTGCGATATGTGGGCGTCCAGGGGGCGGCCATGGTGCTGGGCATCTGCGCCTATATCTTCATGTCCATGTTGGACCTGGAGCGGCTGATGCGGCGGTGGAAGTGGCTTGTGGCCTTCAACGTCGTGTTCATCGCCCTGCTGCTGACACCCTTTGGCGTCTCGGACAACACGGGCAACACCGCATGGCTGAAATTTCCCTTTCTCCCCTTCAGCATCGGCCCGGCGGAGGTGGTGAAGATCACCTTCACCCTGCTGCTGGCCAAGCAGCTGGAGTGGCTGCGGGAGGTGAAGCGGGATCTGAAATCCTTCCCCTCCGCCCTGATGGTGGCGGGGCACACCATCGCCCTGATGGGGTGGTACGTGGGGATTTCCGGGGATATGGGCAACGGCCTGACATTTTTCTTCATCTTTCTGTGCATGGCCTTTGTGGCAGGCTTCGCTCTGCGGTGGTTCGTCCTGCTGTTCGCCGGCAGCGGGGCAGCCATTGCCGCCTCGGTGGCTCTGGGCCTGATGCCGGACTATATGATCAACCGTTTCCGGGTCCTGTTTGACCACTCCTATGATACCCTGGGAGCAGGCTGGCAGCAGACCCGGGGCCTGCTGGCCCTGGGCTCCGGCGGCCTCTTCGGCCAGGGATACATGCAGGGCACCCAGACTCAGGCGGGGGAGGGGTCCCTGCCGGCCCGGCACACGGACTTCATCTTCTGTGTCTGCGGGGAGGAGCTGGGGATGATCGGCTGTCTTGTTGTGATCGCCCTGCTGGCGGCCATCATCATCCGGGTGCTGCTGGTAGCCCGCCGGGCTGAGACGCCCTTCCACTGCTATGTCTGTGTGGGTGTGGCGGCCATGCTGATCTTCCAGACTGTGGTGAACATCGGTATGTGCCTGTTTGTGATGCCCGTGATCGGTCTGACCCTGCCGTTCTTCAGCTACGGCGGGTCCTCGCTGTTGACGCTGTATGCCGCCATGGGCGTGGTGTCCGGCATCAAAAAGCGATCCCCTGTGGTCCGCCGTCCGGGCAGGCCCCTGGGGTGAGCGGAAGGATCTCCCAAACACGGCCGGAGTGCGCTCCGGCCGTGTTTTTCTGCATATTTCCGGCGGGCGGGAAGAAACTAGCGGTGCACCCAATTCAATACAGGAGGTATGATCGCCTTGAAGACCCAACTGATGAAACGCGCCGCCGCCCTGTGCCTGGCGGTAGTCCTGACCCTGTCCGTCAACGCCGCCGCCCTGTTCGGCGGCAAGGAGAAGGCCCAGCCGGCAGAGGGGATCCCCACGGCCCAGGCGCTGGAGATCCGCACCTACCGGGGCATTCCCTATCACGCCCAGTTTCTGGCCGCGGGCGGCGAGGGAGAGGACCTGACCTTCACCGTGGAGAAAGAGCCCAAAAAGGGCACCGTCCAGATTGACGGCGCCAGCTTCACCTATACCCCGGAGGGGGATTCCACCGGGAGCGACAGCTTCACCTATACCGCCACTGACAGCGCCGGACGCGTGTCTCAGCCTGCCACGGTGAGCGTCACCATTGAGAAGGCCAAGTCCGGCGTCACCTATGCGGACACGGCGGACAGCACCGCCGCGGTGGCCGCGCAGGACCTGGCGGAGGCGGGGATTTTCACCGGAGCCAAGATCGGAGACCAGTACTACTTTGAGCCGGATAAGCCCGTCTCCCGCAGCGAGTTTCTGGCCATGGTGATGGAGACTGCCGGGGACGAGCCTACCGCCGTCACCATGACCGGCTTCTGCGACGACGCGGCCATCCCCACCTGGGCCAAGGCCTACGCCGCGGCCGGTGTGGCGGACGGCATCATTCAGGGCGTCTCCACAGCGGAGGGCGTGGCCTTCCAGGGAGACGAACCCATCACCTTCAATGAGGCGGCTACCGTGCTCAACCGCGTCCTGGCGGTGGAGGATGTGGATCTGGCCGGCTGGTACGCAGACCGGGAGGCAGTGCCCTCCTGGGCGGCCCAGGCCGTGGGGAACATGGAGGCGGTCAGCGTCCTCGCCGCGGGCAGCTTCGGCAGCGCCGCCATGGGAGAAACCGTCACCCGGGCGGACGCGGCCCAGATGCTTTCCGCCGCCGGCACCCTGCTGGAGGGAGAACCGGCCGGCCTCTTCGACTGGCTCCTCTGAGCCGGAAATTTCCAGCAGAACAAACAGCCCTCCGAAAAAGCGCCCGTGCTTTTTCGGAGGGCCTGCGGCGTTTTAACAGTTGTATTTGGGGGCGGTTTGTGCTAAACTATGGAACATTAAAATAGGATGATTATGACTACCCATCGGAGAGCAGTCAAGATAGAAGGGACTGGAAACGAGCATGAAGATCGTTGTATTGGCGGGGGGAATCTCCACAGAGCGGGCGGTCTCCCTGGTGACGGGCACCGGCGTGTGCCGCGCCCTGCGGGAAAACGGCCATCGGGCCATCCTGGTGGATCTGTTCCTGGGGCTGGAGGAGGTCCCGGCGGACCTGGAGACCCTGTTTGACGCGCCCGACGGCCTGTGCCCCGACGCGAAGATCGAGGTGGAGGCGCCGGACCTGGAGACGGTGAAGCGCGGCCGGAAGGATCAGGGCCCCAGCCACATCGGCCCCCACGTGCTGGACATCTGCCAGAAGGCGGACCTGGTGTTCCTGGGCCTCCACGGTATGGACGGGGAGGACGGCCGCATCCAGGCCGCCCTGGATTTACTGGGCGTGCCCTACACCGGCGCGGGTCATCTGGCCTCCGCTGTCGCCATGGACAAGGCGGTTTCCAAGCAGATTCTGGACGCGTGCGGCATCCCCACCCCCAAGTGGCGGCTGCTGTCCTATGGACTGGATGAGGCGGAGCCCCTGGCCCAGACGCTGCCTATGCCCTGCGTCATCAAGACCATCGGGGGCGGTTCGTCCCTGGGGGTGTACTTACCGGAGGACCGGACGGAGCTGAAGCGGGCCCTGGAGGAGGTGCTGCGCTACGGCGCCAAGGTCCTGGCGGAGGAGCGGATCTACGGCCGGGAGCTGACAGTGGCGGTCCTGGGGGACCGCTGGCTGCCGGCGGTGGAGACCGTGCCCGCCGGAAAGGAATTTGACTACGTGGCCAAGTACCAGGCCGGCGCGGCGGTGGAGACCTGTCCGGCCGATGTGCCGCCCGCGGTGATGCAGGCCGCCGGTGAGCTGGCCCTGCGGACCCACCGGGCGTTGGGATTGGAGGTCTACTCCCGCACGGACATGATTCTGGACAAAGACGGAAATCTGTGGGTGCTGGAGGCCAACTCCCTGCCGGGCATGACCCCCAACAGCTTTGTCCCCAAGGAGGCCGCCGCCGTGGGCATGAGCTACAACCAGCTCTGCGAGGAGATCGTGCGGCTCTCCTGCGACGTGAAGAGAAGAGGGTGAACTGCATGCAGCCAATGACCATTCCTGAGATCATATCCGCTGTGGACGGCACCTGGCTGAATCCCCGGAAGGGGGCGGCCCCCGTCACCGCTGTGTGCACCGACAGCCGGAAGATTGCCCCCGGCTGCCTGTTCCTGCCCTGGGTGGGGGAGCGGTTCGACGGCCATGACTTCATCGACAGGGCCCTGGACGCGGGAGCCGCCGGGTGCTTGTGCGCCCGGAGGCCGGAACTGCTGCGGCTAGACAAGTTCTATATCCAGGTGGCGGACACCCGGCTGGCCCTGCGGGCCCTGGCGTCCGCCTACCGGGACCGGTTCGCCATCCCCTTTGTCCAGGTCACCGGCAGCGTGGGCAAGACCACCACAAAGGAGATGCTGGCGGCGGTGCTGGGGGCGAAGCTCCGGGTGCTGAAGACACCGGAGAACTTCAACAACGACATCGGCACGCCCCTGACCCTGCTGGGCCTGGGGCCGGAGCATCAGGCGGCGGTGATCGAGACCGGCATGAACCACTTCGGGGAGATCCGCTATTTGGGGGAGATGGTGCGGCCGGACATCGCCGTCATCTCCAACATCGGTGACGCCCACATCGAGCATCTGGGCAGCCGGGAGGGGATCCTCAAGGCCAAGAGCGAGATTTTTGAGAACCTGAAGCCGGAGGGACTGGCGGTCCTTAACGGGGATGACGCCCTGCTGAACACCCTGGACCTGCCCTTCCGGACCGTCCGCTGCGGCCGGTCGGAGCACTGCGCCGTCCGGGTGATGGACATGGCCGACCACGGCGTAGCGGGAATTACCTGCACCGTCGTGTCCCCCCGGGACACCTATCACCTGACCATCCCTGCGCCGGGAGAGCACATGGCCTACTCTGCCGCCATCGCCGTGGCGGTGGGAGAGGAGCTGGGCCTTTCCACGGAGGAGATCACCCGGGGCGCGGCTTCGTATGAACCCGCCGGATCCCGGATGCGGGTGCTTCGTCTGCGGGACGGGCGGCTGGTGCTGGATGACTGCTACAACGCCAATCCCCAGTCCGTCACTGCGGCCCTGGAGATCCTGGCCAAGACTGAGTGCGGCCGGAAGGTGGCCGTGCTGGGGGACATGGGGGAACTGGGGGACCTGACGGACCAGGCCCACTACAACATGGGCGCCCTGGCCGCCATGCTGGGCATCGACGAGGTGGTGGCCATCGGCGCCAAGGCGGAGAAGATCGCCGACGGCGCCGCCCAGAGCGGCGGTTCCGTCACCCATTTTGCCACCAAGGAGGAGGCCGTCCACGAATTGACTGACCAGCTGGGCACCGACACCGCCATGCTGGTGAAGGCGTCCCACGCCATGCACTTTGGCTGGATCGTGGAGCAGTTGAAACAAGCGTATGATTGAAATTCAAGTGAACAACCTGGTGAAGTCCTTTGAGGTGGGGAAGAACGTCCTGGACGGCCTCACCTTTCAGGTGGACCAGGGGGAGCGGGTGGGGCTGCTGGGCCGCAACGGCGCGGGCAAGACCACCCTGTTCAAGATACTGACCGGCGAGCTGGACTACGACGAGGGCACCGTCGTGGTGGGCCAGGGCCGGCGGGTGGGCCTGATCTCCCAGATCCCCGTCTACCCCGCCGGCTGCACAGTAGAGGACGTGCTGCGCTCCGCCTTCGCCCGGCTGGAGAGCCTGGCGGAGGAGATGCGGGCCCTGGAGGCCCGGATGGCCGCCGGGGAGAGCGACCCTGCCATTTTGAAGCGGTACGGCACATTAAGCGAGCGGTTTGAGGCATTTGGCGGCTATGACACGGATGTGGCGGTGAATAAGATCGCCAACGGCCTGTCCATTCCGGACAGCCAGCGGTCCCAGCTGTTCGACAGCCTCTCCGGCGGGGAAAAGACCCGGGTGAACCTGGGCCGCCTCATCCTGGAGGACACGGACATCCTGCTGCTGGACGAGCCCACCAACCACCTGGACCTCCACGCTACCGAGTGGCTGGAGGAGTACATTCGCTCTTTCCACGGCACGGTGGTCACCATCTCCCACGACCGGTATTTCCTGGACCGCACCGTCACCCGGGTCATCGAGATCCAGGACGGGAAAGCGGAGTTTTACAGCGGGAATTACAGCTTCTATGCCGTGGAGAAGGAACGCCGCTACCAGGAGCGGATGAAGCAGTACGAAAAAGAGCAGGCCAAGATCGCACAGTTGGAGAAGGCGGCGGAGCAATTGCGGGTCTGGGCTTTCATGGGCATGGACAAGACCTACCGCCGGGCCATCTCCATGGAAAGGCGCATCGAGCGGATGCGGACCACCGCCAAACCCACCAAGGCGCGGAAGATGGACGCCCGGTTCTCCTCCGCGGAGTTCCACGGGGACGAGGTGCTGGGCATCCGGAACGTGTCCAAGTCCTACGGGGACAAGCACCTCTTTGAGGGCATCAGCCTGAAGGTGGAGGGGGGCGAGCGCATCGCCCTCATCGGCGACAACGGCACCGGAAAGTCCACCCTTATCAAGATGATCGTGGGGGAGCTGTATCCGGACGACGGCCGCATCAAAACCGGCCCCCAGGTGAAGGAGGCATACCTGCCCCAGATCATCCGCTTCGACCACCCGGACTGGAACCTGGTGGAGAATATGATGGCGGCCAAAAAGGGCCTCTCGGCCCAGTCGGCCCGAAACCGGCTGGCGGCATACGACTTCCGGGGCGAGGACGTATTCAAGCCGGTGTCGGTGCTCTCCGGCGGGGAGCAGAGCCGCCTGCGGCTGTGCATGCTGATGGATGACGAGATCAACTTCCTGATCCTGGACGAGCCCACCAACCATCTGGACATCGACTCCCGGGAGTGGATCGAGGAGGCGGTGGAGGCCTACGACGGGACGCTCCTGTTTGTCAGCCATGACCGGTACTTCATCAACCGCTTCGCCACCCGGATCTGGGAGCTGGCGGATGGCACCATCACGGATTATCCCTGCGGCTTTGCCCAATACCGGCAGATGAAGGCTCAGGAGGAGGCGGAGAAGGCCGCCGCTCCCAAGCCGGAGAAGGAGCGGGAAAAGCCCGCTGCGGAGCGGCCCCAGCGGGGCAACAAGGCCCAGCAGGCGGCCAGGCGGCAGCTGACCATCTGTGAGCGGGACATCGCCAGGGCGGAGGAGCGCATCGCCGCTCTGGAGGCGGATATGGAGGCCGCGGCCTGTGACTATGAGAAGCTGAACGAGCTGGTGGGGCAGAAGGACGCCGCCCAGGCGGAGCTGGACGCCCTGTACGAAAGGTGGGAGCAGCTCAGTGAAGAGGCAGAGGGCTAAACAGCGGCCCCTGTACCGGTACGATGTCTACCGGGGCCGCAGAAGAGGACAGGCCCGGCTGATCGGGGCGGCGGGCTGCGCCGTTTTCGGCCTGCTTCTGGTGCTCATCCGGAGCCTGGGCATCCGGTTTTCCGGCTTTCTGCTGCTGGGGCTGGCGGCGCTCCTGGTGCTTTCCTGGCTGCTGGATCGCCTGGCCGCCGGAAATCACCGCTGGCGGCTGATCCACCGGGGCTTTTATGGCTGCCTTACGGTGGGACTGGCTGCGCTGCTGGGGCTGGAGGTCTTTATCATTAACCGGGGGCGCAGCGACATGACGCCCCTGCCGGCAGACGCGGTCATCGTCCTGGGGGCGGGGGTCAACGGCACTGAGCCGTCCCTGTCCCTGCGGACCCGGCTGGACAAGGCCGTGGACTATCTGGAGCGGTGGCCGGACATCCCGGCAGTGCTCACCGGCGGCACCGGCTACGGCGAGGAGATCAGCGAGGCGGCGTGCATGTACGACTACCTCACGGCCCATGGCGTGGAGCCGGGGCGGCTGATTCTGGAGGATCAGGCAACCAACACGGCGGAGAACTTCGCCCTCTCCAAGCCCCTGCTGTATGAGGCGGGGGTGGACCCAGCGGAGGGACGGGTGGCTGTTGTCACCAACGACTTTCACATCGCCCGGGCGGAGCTGATCGCTGCCCGGGAGGGCTACGGAGACGTGGCCGGGATCCCAGCGCCGCTGCCCTGGGTTCATTTGGAGATCAATTACACCCTGCGGGAGGCCTTTGCCATGGTAAAGACCTTTCTGTTTGACTGAGCGGATACGGAGGAACCAAATGAGCGATATCTTATGTATCTATTACTCCCGGACGGGGAACACCAAGAAGGCCATGGAGGAGATTGCCGCCGCCCTGGACGCGGAGCTGGCGGAGCTGCGGGACAACGCGGACCGGAGCGGCTGGCGGGGCTGGCTGCGCTGTGGGCTGGACGCCATGCGCAAAGACACCCGCCCCGTGGCCCCGTTGGAGACAGCCCGTCCCCTGGGGGACTACCGCTTGGTGATCCTGGGCACGCCGGTGTGGGCCGGGCGATCCAGCGCCGTCATGCGGTCCTTTCTGAAAGACCGGGGCGGGGAGATCCGCAACGCGGCCTATGTGCTGACCCGCAGCAGCGGCTCCCAGTACCAGGAGGTTTATCGCCAGATGGATCTCTGTGTGCCCGCCGGTCATCTGGCGGCGGTGTCCTTGCGAAGCGGGGACGTGGGCTGGGCATTCTGGCAGGAGGAGTTTCTCCGCCAGGTCCGGGCCTTTCTGGAGGGGCAGTAGCGGCAGACCCTTTTCTGAAATCAACGGGAGAGGAGATGCCCCATGCTGGAAAAACTGAAGGAGCTGGCCCTGCGGTATGAGGACCTGCAGGCCCAGCTGGCAGACCCGTCTGTCTATGGCGACGCGGAGCGGCTGAAGACTGTAAATCGGGAGCTGAAGGACCTGACTCCGGTGGCAGAGGCGTACCAGGCATACCGGCAGGCGGAGGCGGACCGAGCCGCGGCGGAGGAGCTGCTCTCTGACCCGGAGATGCGGGAGTTGGCCCAGGAGGAGCTGACCGCCGCACGGGAAGAGATGGAGCGGCTGCGGCAGGAGCTGAAGCTCCTGCTGCTGCCCAAGGATCCCAATGACCGGAAGAACGTGATCCTGGAGATCCGGGCGGGTACCGGCGGCGAGGAGGCGGCGCTGTTTGCCGCGTCGCTGCTGCGGATGTACACCATGTACGCTACCGCCCGGGGCTGGAGGACTGACACCGTGGAGC
>NZ_CAKVVF010000027.1:11424-25281 GCF_934833455.1 Oscillibacter sp. KLE 1728 | reverse complement strand
CCCTGGAGGGCGACCCGGATCCCCGGGATGCTGCCCCGGTCTGATTTTACAAAAGGAGAGCGATCAAAGATGAAAGCATGTCCCGAGAGAAGCGCGGCCCTGGCGCTGCTGCGCAAGTACAATGCCGAGCCCTTCCATATCCAGCACGGCCTGACGGTGGAGGGCGTCATGCGCTGGTACGCTCAGGAGCTGGGTTACGGCGAGGACGCGGATTTCTGGGCCGCCGTGGGCCTGCTCCACGATGTGGACTTTGAGAAGTGGCCGGAGGCGCACTGCAAAAAGGCTCCGGAGCTGCTGGCGGAGATCGGCTGCAGCGACGAGTTCATTCACGCCGTATGCAGCCACGGATACGGCCTGTGCTCTGACGTGGAGCCCACGGAGGAGATGGAGAAGGTCCTCTTTGCCGCGGACGAGCTGACGGGCCTCATCGGCGCGGCGGCGCTGATGCGCCCCAGCAAGAGCTGCCAGGACATGGAGGTCAGCTCCCTGAAGAAGAAGTTCAAGGACAAGAAGTTCGCCGCCGGCTGCTCCCGGGACGTCATCAAGACCGGGGCCGAGCGGCTGGGGTGGACGCTGGAAGAGCTGATGGAAAAAACCCTCCAGGCTCAGCGGAGCTGCGAGGAGAGCGTGGCGGCCCAGATGGCGGCCCTGTAACCCTGTATGGAAAACTGAGAACAGCCGGCCCTGGTGGGGGCCGGCTGTTCCTGATTCAGCGGGGGAGGGCGGTCAGAGGAGCTTTTCATAGGCGATTTTCTCACTGTTGTCGAACCGGATGGTGCCCCGGTACTGAAACCCCTGCTTGGCCAGGATATGCTGCATTTTATGATTTCCCGCGTCTGTGTCCACCCGAAATTCCCGGACCCCCCGATCCCGGCACAGGTCCTCCACCAGCTGGAAGGCCGTACCGGCGGCGCCCCGGCCCCGGGCCGCGTCGGATAGGGCCAGGCGGTGTACCACTACATAGGGCTCCTCCCGGGCCCAGGTGCCGTTCAGATGGTCGTAGGCCGGTTCTCCGTCGAAATCGACGCAGAGGTAGCCTAGAGGGATGCCGTCCTCCTCCAGAAAATACCCTTTTCCCGTTCGGACGTCCCGTTCCAGGCAGTCCCGGTCCGGATAGCCCGTCTGCCACTGGTCGATCCCCTGTGCCCGCAGGTGGGCCTTGGCCTGGTTGATGATGTCCATAGCCAGCTCCACCTCGGAAAGTGCGGCGGCTCTCAGTCTGCGCATACGACTCCTCCTTTTGGTGCCGCGCCGGGAAACTACCGCACCGCTCTTGACGGACCGTTTCCGGGTGCAGTACAATATCCAATGGAATTTTTTCAAGATACTGGATTTCCTGTATATTATATGATTCATCTAATATCTTGTCGATAGAGAGGGGAGAAACGTTTGGAGATCAACGCAGTGGTGTCGGAGAACGCCCGGCGGCTCCGGGAGGAGAAGCGGCTGACGCTGGACGAGGCCGCCCGTCTGACGGGGGTGTCCCGCAGTATGCTGGCCCAGATCGAGAAGGGGGACGTGAACCCCACCATCTCCATGGTGTGGAAGATCGCCAACGGTTACAAGGTGTCTTTCACCTCGCTGGTGGAGCCGGCCCGGGAGCGGCCGGTGCTGCTGCGGGGCGATGACGCGCCGATTCTGGAGGAGGATGGGGGGAGGTACCGGAACTGCCCGGCCTTCCCCTTTGACGGGGAGCGGGGGTTCGAGACCTATCGGATCGTGATGCTCCCCGGCGGCGCACTGGAGGCCCAGCCCCATCTGCCGGGGACGGAGGAGTATGTGACCGTCTTCGCCGGGGAGGCGGAGATCGGCCTGCCGGGGGAGACCTACCGGCTCCGGACCGGCGACTCCCTGCGCTTCCCGGCGGACCAGCCCCACCGCTACCGGAACCCGGGGACGGAGGAGACTCAACTCAGTATGCTGATCTGGTACAGGCATTAAAGAACCAGCCCGGGCCTGACGGCCCGGGCTGGGGTATTTTTCAGGAGAGGGGGCCGGGTCACCGCCTCCGCCGGCCCCATAGGAAGCCCAGGGAGAACAGCACCGCCAGCATCAGCAGGGAGAGCGCATTGGCCGCCAAGGTTTCCGGCGGCCCCCAGCTGTGATTGGAAAAGGGGATCACCAGCCGGCAGGCCAGGGAAAACAGCGGGAGGCCGGGGTACTGCCCCAGCCCCGCCAGCAGGAAGCTCCGGGCCTCACTGGAGACAAAGTGGAACTGCCACACGTACAGGGCAAAGCTCACCAGGCTGGGCCACTGGGTCAGCAGCAGGCAGGCGGGGTAGCTCCTTTCGGAGCGGCCGCACAGATGCCCCAGCCAGAGGCAGAACACGATGGCTGCAGGCACCTGGATATAAAATGCCAGCGTAAACAGGAAGGCAGGGCCGTTCAGGGACACGGCGGTGAGCCAGTTGCACAGCCAGCCCCACAGGCCGGGCACCAGGGCCAGCAGCAGGAGCTTCCAGGTCTTCATAGGGCGCCTCCTTTTCAAAAAGCAAGAGGTGTCTCTGCTTGAAAGAAACAGAAACACCTCCTGATGCTTTATTCCATGCTGATAATATAATAGTACACAGGCTGTCCGCCGGAGAGGACCGCCACCTCCGCACCGGGACACACCTCTTCAAACAGGGCCCCGGCCTTCTGAGCGTCCGCCTCCTGCACATCCTCGCCGAAGTACAGGGAGATGAAGGAGGCCTCCCGCCCGGCGGCGTCCTCCGCCAGCTTGTGGAGCAGCGTGTCAAGGGAACCGTCCGTGTCGAAGAGCTTGCCTTCCTCCAGGGCCAGATAATCGCCCTCCTTGATGGCGAAGCCGTCGAAGTCGGAGTCCCGGGCGGCGTATGTGATCTGGGCCGTGGTGACGGAGCTGAGGCTTCCCGTCATGGCGTCAGTAATGGTCTGGGCATCCGGCGCGTCGAAATCCACGTTCATCATGGCGGTGATGCCCTGGGGCACGGTCTTGGTGGGGATCACCACCACCTGCTTCTCCGTCAGGGCGGCACACTGCTGGGCTGCCATAATAATGTTGCCGTTGTTGGGCAGGACGAACACCGTCTCCGCCGGGATCTTGTTCACGCCCTCCAGAATACTCTCGGTGGAGGGGTTCATGGTCTGCCCACCGGACACCACACCGTCGGCCCCCAGGTCCCGGAACACGGCGGCCAGGCCGTCCCCGGCGCACACCGCCAGAAAGCCGTAGGGCTTCTCCGGCGCCGCCACGGCGGGCGTTTCTTCCGCGGGGACGGACTCCAGCTCCGCCTCCACCGCGTCCAGGTCATCGGTGCTCTGGACGTGTTTGCCCGCGGCCAGGTCGTCCGCCTGGGTCCGCATGTTCTCGATCTTGGCCAGCTCCAGAGTGCCGTACTTCTGGGCCTCGTTCAGGGCGTTGCCGGGGATGTTGGTGTGGACGTGGACCTTAAAGGCCTCATCGTCCTCGCCGATCACCAGACTGTCACCGATGCTGTTGAGATATGTCCGCAGCGGCTCCAGCGAGATATCGGCCATGGCCTTGCGGACGATGAATACCGTGTCGAAGGCGAAGGTGATGTCCTCCGCCGCCATGGTGGCGAAGTCTGCCTTCTCCTCTCTGGACTCGCCAGCCTCCGTCTCGGGCATGGGCTCGCCCCGCAGTTCCGCCAGCATGCCGTCCAGGATCAGGAGATAGCCCTTGCCGCCGGCGTCCACCACGCCGGCCTTTTTCAGCACCGGGTTCATCTCCGTGGTCTGGGCCAGGGCGGCATAGCCCACCCGGATGGCGTCCTCCAGGACCCGCTCCAGGTCCGTCTCTCCGGCGGCGGCTGTGTCCACCGCCTGCTTGGCGGCAAGACGGGAGACGGTGAGTACCGTGCCCTCGGCGGGCTTCATCACCGCCTTGTAGGCGGCGGAGACACCCTCCTGCATGGCGGCGGCGAAAGCGGCGGCGTCCGCAGTCTCCCGGCCCTTCAGGGCCTTGGACAGGCCTCGGAACAGCAGGGAGAGAATGACGCCGGAATTGCCGCGGGCCCCCCGCAGCAGGGCGGAGGCAGTGACGGAGGCCGCCTGCTCCACAGTGGCGGGCTCGCTCTTGCGCAGCTCCGTCACGGCGGTGCCGATGGTCATGGACATATTGGTGCCCGTGTCGCCGTCGGGCACGGGAAAGACGTTCAGGTCGTTGATGGCCTGCTTCTGGGCCGTGATGACGGCTGCGCCGTGGAGCACCATCCGCTTGAACAGTGCGCCGGTGATTTGTTCGTTCATCTGTCTCGTTCCTCCCTCACAGGGTCATGGAATCCACGCACACGTCCACGTCCTTGACGGTGACGCCGGTGTTCCGGGTGACGACATAGCGCACTTCATTCATGATGGAGCGGCAGACCGCGGGGAGATTGACGCCGTTTTCCACGATGATGTGGAGCTCGATGGAGATGGAGTTGTCGTCGTGATAAGTGATGCTGACGCCCTTGCTCATGGCCTCCCGGCGCAACAGATGCACCAGGCCGTCCGTCATGGAGCGGTAGGCCATGCCCTTGACGCCGAAGCAGTTGGTGGCCGCCATGCCGGTGATGTTGGAGAAGACGGCGCTGCTGACGGTGATATCGCCGTGGTCAGACTTGAATTGAATCATGAGAACGTCCTTTCTTTCCCAGGAGTTTGGCACGAAGGGCGGCGGGCCGCCTGCTCTGGACAGCGGCTGTCCACAGCCTGTACTTTGAGAACCTTATTATATACGATTCCCCGTGAAAGTACAAGTCTAAAAAAGACCCGGCTCCGGCGCGGAAAGCTATTGAAATCTTCCGCGGCTTGCCGTAAAATAGACAAATCACGGGATTTTTCAGAAACTGAAGGCCACAGAGGTGAAGGCTGGAGGGGAAAGGAGAGCGACCCAATGAAAAACAAGGGCCCGCTGTATGTGCTGACCTGCTATGTCATCTGGGGCCTGCTGCCCATCTTCTGGAAGCTGCTGGCCCAGGTGGATTCCCTGTATGTGCTGGCCAGCCGCATCGTGTGGTCCATGGTGCTCACCGGAGGCATCCTGCTGCTGCGGCGGGACCGGCTGGCCGGTGTGCGGGCCGCGTTCCGGGACCGGAGGGAGTGGGGGCTGCTGGCCGCTGCGGGCTGCGTGGTCTGCGTCAACTGGGGCGTCTACATCTGGGCGGTGGCCAACGGGCACATGATCGACTCCAGCCTCGCCTACTATATGAATCCCATCCTGGCGATCCTGTTGGGGACGGTCCTGTTCCGAGAGCGGCTGACAAAGCTCCAGTGGCTGGCGGTGGCGGTGACCTTCGCGGGACTGGTAATCACTGTCATTCGCTACCGGCAGATTCCCTGGATCGCCCTGGTGATCGGCGGCAGCTTTGCTGTTTACGGGGCGCTGAAGAAGCAGGTCCGTTCCGACGCGGCGGTCTCCACCTTTGTGGAGACGCTGACCCTGGCGCCCTTTGCCCTGGTGCTGATCTTCTGGATGGAGGCCCACGGCACCGGCGCCGCCGGGGTCCTCTCTGGTTGGCAGTGGCTGCTGCTGCCGGTGTCCGGCGTGGTGACCACTGTGCCGCTGATGTTCTTCGCCGCCGGCATGAAGACCACGCCAATGACCCTCTCCGGCATTCTGATGTATATCAACCCCACCATGCAGCTGCTGCTGTCCGTGGCGCTGTATGGAGAGGCATTCACCGCCACCCACGCCATTTTGTTCGGCTTCGTCTGGACGGGGCTGATCCTGTACCTGATCTCCGGCGCCCGCGAGAGCCGGAGGCACCGAGAGGAGGAAAAACCATGCGTGTGATTACCGGCACTGCCCGCGGCCGCCGGCTGAAGGAGCTGGAAGGGACGGAGACCCGCCCCACCACCGACCGGGTGAAGGAGGGGCTCTTCAGCGCCCTGCAGTTCGACATCGAGGGGCGCCGGGTGCTGGACCTGTTCGCCGGAACCGGCCAGCTGGGCATCGAGTGCCTCAGCCGGGGTGCCGCCTCTGCCGTGTTCGTGGACCGGCGGGCCGACGCCGTGAAGCTGATTCGGGAGAATTTGAAGCTGACGGAGCTCCAGGACCGGGCCCGGGTAGTGGCGGGGGACTCCATGGAGTTTCTGCGGTCACTGCGGGAGCGGTTTGACATCGTGTTTCTGGACCCTCCCTATGAGGTGGGGCTGCTGGAGCCCGCCGTCGCCCATCTGACAGCGTTTGACATTCTCAATCCCCATGGTATAATTGTGGCAGAACACCCGGCGGACCGGAGCCTTCCGGCGCCTGCGGCGCCCTACCGGGTGCGCCGCACCTACCGTTACGGCAGGATCGCCCTGACGCTGATCCGCCGGGGCGGAGACCGAGAAAACGAGGAATGACCCCCATGAGAACAGCGATTTGCTCCGGCTCTTTCGACCCCATCACCCTGGGGCATTTGGATATCATCCGGCGGGCGGCTGCCTGCTTTGACCGGGTCTGTGTCTGTGTCAGCCCCAACGCTGAAAAGCGAAACCAGATGTTCACACCGGAGCAGAAGCTCCAGCTGGTGCGGACGGCGGTGGCGGACCTGCCCAATGTGGAGGCGGAGCTGTGGCCGGGCCTGCTGGCGGATTTCGCGGTGCGGCACCATGCCTCCGCCATCGTCCGGGGCGTGCGCAACACCACGGACTTTGACGTGGAATATCAGATGGCTCTCATCAACCGGGGGATCCATCCGGAGCTGGAAACGCTGCTGCTGCCTGCCAGCGCGGCATATCAGCACTTCAGCTCCTCCATGGCTCGGGAGATGATCCGCTATCACCAGCCGCTTGAAAACTATTTGCCCGCGTCCATCGTGCCTCTGGTGCGGGAGATGACGGAAAAGAAGGAAGGATGAGTCCCATGGCAAATGATGTGAACCGTTTGATCGATATGCTGTACGAGCGGATCGAGGACGCCAAGTCCCCGGCCCTGAAACCCAATATGAGCATGGTGGACCGGGACGAGCTGCTGGATCTGCTGGACGAGCTGCGGGCCCAGCTGCCGGTGGAGATCAAGCGCGCCCAGGAGCTGCTCTCCGCCCGGGACAAGTTTGTGGAGGATGCCAAGCGGGACGTGGACCGGATGATGCGTCAGGCGGAGCTGGATGCCAAGACCAAGGTGTCCGACAGCGAGGTACTCTATGCGGCCAAGGAGAAGGCCCGCCAGATGGTGGCCCGGGCGGAGGAGCGCTGCCGCCAGTTGTACCAGGTGACCAATGAGTATGCCGAGGACGCCCTGGCCCGCACGGAGGAGGCGGTGCAGATGGCGCTGGATGAGGTGAAGCAGCAGCGGGTGCGGTTCCGCAGTGCCTCCGCTGCCAAAATGCAGGAGCAGCGGGACAAGCTGGACGGCAGGACCCCGCCCCAGGAGGATGGCGGCGAGGAGTGATGCCGCAGGTCAACCGTAATCTTAAAAATTTGTGAAAAACGCCAAAGGATTTGGCGAAACTTTTTTGGAATACTCTAGATGTTGCGGAGAAAATGAAAAAAAGCACCCCATGGCACAAGTTCTTGCGTCATGGGGTGTTTTTTATTTTACGTAAACTTGTCGAAGAGATGTCGAACATCTGTTTTAAAATGGCGATTTTGGCCGAAAAATGCCATAATTTGGCGTTCTTAGCGGCGGTTTTCCCGGAAAAAACTGCTTGCAATCCCGGCCAATTTCGCTTATACTCAGAGCATGTGGTGGGGAAAAGTGGGTAAAAGTAGAGACTAAGTGCCAAAGAGACCCCATCCAGACCCAAAAAACGCGGGAAAGGGGGGATCAACCGTGGCCAGGCTGTTGGGAAAATCCAACAACAGCATCGACTCCAAGGGCCGTCTGGTGATCCCCTCCGCCATGCGGGAGGCCCTGGGCGACACGTTCTACATTACCATCGGCGCGGAGCACTGCCTGACCATTTACCCTCAGGCCAAGTGGGACCAGATGTCCGAGGAGATGGACGACCTCTCCTATACAGAGGCCCGGGCGCTGACGCTGCTGTACGCCAACGCCGTCCAGTGTGAGCCGGACGCCCAGGGGCGGGTGCTGATCCCTGCCAGCCTTCGGGCCCACGCGGGACTGAAAAAGACCGCCACCATCGTGGGATTGAATTCCTTCGCCGAGATCTGGGACGAGAAGACCTGGACGGAGCGGGAGCAGCGGATGCTGGAGAGCGACGATATGGCCGCGGCCATGGACGCCCTGGCCCGTGTCCGGCGCAGCCGCGGGTGAGTGCCGATGGAATACACGCACAAGCCTGTTCTGCTGGACGCCTGCATCCAGGCGCTGAACATCCGCCCCGACGGGATCTATGTGGACGGAACCCTGGGACGAGCCGGCCACTCTCGGGAGATCGCCAGACGGCTGACCACCGGGCGGCTCATCTGCATCGACCGGGACCAGGCCGCCATCGACGCGGCGCAGGACCGTCTGGCCCCCTGGCTGGACCGGGTGACACTGGTCCACAGCAACTTTTCGGAATTGAAGGAGGTCCTGTCCCGGTGCGGCGTCAGCGGCGCCGACGGGATGCTCTTTGACCTGGGCGTGTCCTCTCCCCAGCTGGACGACGCCTCCCGGGGCTTCTCCTATATGCAGGACGCCCCGCTGGACATGCGGATGGACACCTCCGCCCCCCTGAGCGCCGCGGACATCGTGAACACCTGGAGCCAGGAGGAGCTGCGGCGCATCCTGTTTGAATACGGCGAGGAGCGGTACGCCCCCGCCATCGCGAGAGCCATCGTCCGGGCGCGGGAGACCGCGCCTGTGAAGACCACCCTGGAGCTGGTGGAGATCATCAAGGGCGCCATGCCCCCCGCGGCTCTGCGGGAGAAGCAGCACCCGGCCAAGCGGAGCTTTCAGGCCATCCGGATCGCGGTCAACGGTGAACTGGATGCCCTGCCCCCCATGCTGCGGGCGGCGGTGGACGGGCTGAACCCCGGCGGTCGCCTGGCCGTCATCACCTTCCACTCTCTGGAGGACCGGATCGTCAAGCGGACGCTGGCGGAGCTGGCCCGGGGATGCGTCTGCCCGCCGGAGTTTCCGGTGTGCGTGTGCGGCAAAAAGCCCCAGGTGCGGCTGGTGACCCGCAAGCCCGTCACGGCGGGCGGCGCGGAGCTGGAGGAGAATCCAAGGGCCCGCAGCGCCAAGCTGCGGGTGGCGGAAAAGTGCGGCTTTGACCTTTGACCACACCGGGACCATCCGGTGTTAATGTGTGTGAGAACGGCTCCGTGCCGGTATGGCGGAGCAAAAGGAGGGACCTTCTTTGGCAGCAGCGCGGGAACTGCGGTACAACAGCCGCAGCGCGGTATATGGGGACTTGGCGTACGACCTGGACCGGGAAGTCCGGGAGCGCGCTCTTCGGCACGCCGGAGAGGCTCCCCGTCACCAGACGGCGGTAGAGGCCGTCCCCAAGGCGAAGCCCCGGGTGCGGAGTCTCTCCAAGGCGCAGGTGCGCCAGCGGCAGAAGGTGTCCGTCCTCTCCGTTTTGGGCGTGGGCGCGGCCATCGGCCTTGCAGTGATGGTGCTGATGGGCTACATCCAGCTGACGATCATCTCCGACGAGGTGGTGTCCCTCCAGAACCAGCTGGAGGAGCTGCAGACGGAGAACGTCACACTCACCGCCCAGCACGAGCAGATGTTTGACCTGGCCACCGTGAAAGAGGTGGCGGAGGCGGCGGGCATGAGCAAGCCCAGCAGCAGCCAGATCTATTACATCGATCTGTCGGAGGGCGACAGTGCCGTGGTCTATCAGCAGGAGGAGTCCAATCTGCTCAGCCGTTTGCTGACCTCGCTGAACCACGGGATCTACGCCGTGGTGGAATATTTCGAGTGACGGCCGCACTATAATGAAGCGAACGGTGGGGAGTAAGAAGGGGGCCTTCTTACTCCTTGCTTTGGTATTGCGTATGGACGGGGGAAGCGGCCCCGGCGTTCCGAAAGGAGAACAGGCATGACGGACAGACCCAGAAGAAAGAGCGATGCCGCCCGCCGGGCGAACCAGGTAATCCGGGGCAGGACGATGCTCATCATGCTGCTGTTGGGTGTGGCCTCCTTCACAGTGCTGTTTTGGAAGCTGTACGATCTGCAGATCAACCGGCACGACGAACTGAAGGCCGAGGCGGTGAGCCAGCAGACCGACAGCATGGTCATCAGCGCCTCCCGGGGGACGATCTACGACAAAAACGGCGAGATCATGGCCATCTCCTACTCCACGGAGACAGTCTTGCTGGATCCCGGTGGCGTCCAGGACTTTGTAGAGTCCCAGGAGCAGAAGATCCAGGATGCGGCCGAGGAGGCTGCCGAGAAGGGAGCGCCTTACACGGCGCCGGAGGTGCTGGACCAGGCGTATATCGCCCGGGGCCTCAGCCGCATTCTGGATGTGGAGGAGGAGACCATCCTGGAGCACCTGGAGAACACCGCCAACCGATACTGGGAGGTCAAAAAGAAGGTAGACCAGGACGTGGCCGACGAGGTCCGCCGGTTCATCAACGGAGAGATCGACGATGAGGGGAACCAGCTTACCACGGTGGACGAGGACGGCAACACCGTTCTCATCTCTACCGGCGGGCGGCCCACCCGGCTCCAAGGCATCTCCCTGACGCCGGACACCAAGCGGCTGTATCCCTTCGGCTCTCTGGCAGGCAATGTGATAGGGTTCGTCAATGCCAACAATATGGGCGCCTACGGGCTGGAGGCGTCCTATGATGACGTGCTCAGCGGCAGCACTGGACTGACCATCACGCCTACCAACGTAAACGGCACGCCGTTGTTGTTCAGCGGCGGCGAGCAGATGTTTGATGCGGAGAATGGCAGCAGCTTGGTGCTGACTCTGGACACCAACGTCCAGTACGCCCTGGAAAAGGGCCTGGAGAGTATGCTGGATAAGTACGACGCGGCCAACGGCGGCACCGGCATCGTCATGGACGTGAACACCGGCGGCATTGTGGCCATGGCCTCCTATCCCAACTATGATCCGGGAGACTTTTCCACCATCTATACTGAGGGGCTTCAGGCGGAATTGGATGCCGCTCTGGCGGAGATCCAGCAGAACCGCAGCACCTACGAGACGGAGGAGGCGTACAATCAGGCGCTGGCGAATGCCCGGGCCACCATCCAGTTCAAGCAGTGGCGGAACAAGTGCTATCAGGACACCTACGAGCCCGGCTCCACCTTCAAGCCCATCACGCTGGCCACGGCCCTGGAGGAGGGCGTGGTGAACATGAACACCACCTTCACCTGCACCGGCTCCATCCACGTGGAGGGCTGGGGAAAGCCCATCAACTGCTCCAAGCGGGCCGGCCACGGCACCCAGACCCTGAAGGTGGCTACCGGCAACTCCTGCAACCCGGCCTTCGTCACCATGGGCCTGAAGATCGGCACGGAGGCATACTACCGCTATCTGAAGTCCTTCGGCCTCATGGAGACCACCGGTATCGACCTGCCTGCGGAGGCGGAAGGCATCTTTGCCAATGAGGACAGCTTCAACTCCAACGTGGTTTCCCTGGCGGCCTACTCCTTCGGACAGACCTTCAACGTCACGCCCCTGGAGCTGATCCGGGCCCAGGCAGCCACCATCAACGGCGGCTATCTGTATACCCCCTATCTGGTAGAACAGGTGCTGGACGACGAGGGCAACATCCTCAGTCAGCACGAGACCACAGCGGTGCGGCAGGTCATCAGTGAGGAGACCTCCGCCAAGGTGCGGGAGTGCCTGGAGTGGGTGGTGTCCGACGGCGGCGGCCGCAACGGACAGGTGACGGGCTACCGCATCGGCGGCAAGACCGGCACTGCGGATAAAACCGGCACCAAGGACGTGGTGGTGTCCTTTATGTGCTTCGCCCCGGCGGACGACCCACAGTACATCATGCTGCTGACCATGGACACCCCCAGCCGCACGACCGGCACCGCCGTGTTCGGCGGCACCATGGTGGCCCCGGTGGCCAGCCAGATCATGAGCGAGATCCTGCCTCTGCTGGGCGTTGAGCCGGACTACACCGCTGAGGAGCTGGTGGGCGCTGACACCACGGTTCCCAATGTGGTGGGACAGACCAGGGAGGCCGCTGAAGATCGGCTGGCTGACCTGGGCTTCACCTTCCGCACTGTGGGGGACGGGGACACGGTCACCGACCAGACCCCCGCCGGCGGCGCCATCGTGCCGGGAAATGCCTCCATCATCCTCTACCTGGGGCAGGAGAAGCCGGACACCCCCTGCACCGTGCCCAATGTGGTGGGGAAGAGCGCCTCTGAGGCCAACAAGGCCATCACCAACGCCGGACTTATCATGAAGGTCACCGGCACCACCACAGCCAGCTCCGGCAACGTCTACGCCATCACCCAGTCCCTTCCCGCGGGCACGGAGGTGGCGGCGGGCACGGTGGTGACCGTCCAATTCGGCGACAACTCCGTCCTGGATTGAGAAAGCAGGTTCTGCATGGTTTTCGGCACCTTCCTCCGTATACTTTGCAAATCCCCTTGTTTATAATGAGGGACGGCAAACTGCTGCCAGACTGAACAAAAGGGGTGTGCATACAATGCATTTAAAAACGCTGCTGGCGGGGCTTTCCCTGCGGTCCGCCACCGCGGACATGGAGACGGAGATCACCCGTATCAGCTATGATTCCCGGACCACGGCACCCGGGGACGTCTTCGTGGCCATGACCGGCTTTGCCACCGACGGCCACGCCTATATCGGAAAGGCCGTGGCGGCGGGAGCCGCCGCGGTGGTGTGTGAGCGACCGCCGGAGGACAGCTCCGTGCCCTATGTCCTGGTGGAGAACTCCCGCCGGGCCCTGGCGGTGATGGCTGCCAACTACTACGGCCATCCGGCGGACAGCATGACCATGGTGGCCGTCACCGGCACCAACGGCAAGACTACCACCACCTACCTGCTGAAGGCCATCCTGGAACAGGAGCTGGGGGCCAAGGTGGGCCTGATCGGCACCAACCAGGATCTGATCGGCGATGAGGTGGTGCCCACTGAGCGCACCACGCCGGAGTCCCTGGAGCTCCAAGAGCTGTTTGCCCGGATGCGCTCCGCCGGCTGCACCCATGTGGTGATGGAGGCATCCTCCCACGCTCTGGCGCTGGATCGGGTGTACGGTATCCACTACGCGGTGGGCATTTTCACCAACCTGACCCAGGACCACCTGGATTTCCACAAGACCATGGAAGCCTACTGCGACGCCAAGGCCATCCTGTTCCAGAACTGCGACGTGGGCGTCTGCAACGCCGACGATCCCTGGACAGAGCGGCTGCTGCAAAACGCCGCATGTCGGCAGTACTTCTATGCAGAGCACGCCGCGGCAGACCTGCGGGCGGAGCATATCACCCTTGCGGCGGACCACATCGCCTTCGATGCGGTGACAAAGGATAGCCGCACGCCCATCAAAGTTGGCATTCCCGGCGGGTTTATGGTATATAATACGCTGGATGTGCTGGGTGCGGCTCTGGCTCTGGGCGTTCCTCTGGAAAAGAGCGCCCGGGTGCTGGCTGCAGTTCCCCATGTGAAGGGGCGGGTGGAAGTGGTCCCCACACCGGGAAAGGACTACACGGTCCTGATCGACTACTCCCACACGCCGGATAGTCTGGAGAATATTCTTCGCACCGTGAAGGGCTTTGCCAAGGGACGCACCGTGGCCCTGTTCGGCTGCGGCGGCGACCGGGACCGGACCAAGCGGCCTATTATGGGCAGCGTGGCGGCGGAGCTGGCGGACTTTGTGGTGGTGACCTCCGACAACCCCCGGACCGAGGACCCGGAGGCCATCATCGCCGACATCCTGCCGGGCCTGGAGGGCAGCGGCACCCCCTACCAGGTGATCTGCGACCGGGTGGAGGCCATCCACTGGGCGATGGACCACGCGCAGCCCGGCGATGTGATCGCCCTGTGCGGCAAGGGCCACGAGACCTACCAGGAAGTGAACCAC
>NZ_CAKVVF010000027.1:2464-11324 GCF_934833455.1 Oscillibacter sp. KLE 1728 | reverse complement strand
GAGAAGCACCACATGGACGAACGGGAGATCGTGGCGGAGCACTTGACGGGGAAGTAACCGCCGGACGTCCGGCGTCAAGCGGTTTGCCGCAGGCAAACCCTTGAAATCGGCTGAATTCACTTCGGGCGATTTGAGTCAAATGCGGGGTCCCCACAAAATCGGAGATTTTGTGGGGCGTGAACCACGAGAAGCACCACATGGACGAACGGGAGATCGTGGCGGAGCACTTGACGGGGAAGTGACCGCCGGGCGTCCGGCGTCAAGCGGTTTGCCGCAGGCAAACCCTTGAAATCGGCCGAATTCACTTCGGGCGGTCCGCGTGAAATGCGGCTGTCAGCCGTGGGCGGCGCCGCATGGACAATGGGATACGGCGGGACATCCGGCGGAGGATCGGCCGCCGGAGAACCGCTGGAATCAGGAACGTACCAAAGGGCCGGGGCTGTGCCCGGCGAAGGAGAGGGAGACGGATATATGACACTTTCTTTGATCGCGGCGGCCGTCAGCTTTGTGCTGACGCTGCTCATCGGCAGATTTCTCATCCCGGAGCTGCGCAAGCTGAAGGCCGGCCAGGAGATCCGGGAGGACGGACCCACGTGGCACAAGTCCAAGGCCGGCACGCCCACCATGGGCGGCATCATGTTCATCCTGGGTGCGGGCGTCACCGTGTTCATCCTGGGTTGGAGCTTCATGCTGGAGGGGGTGTTCTGGCACCTCTACGTGTATCTCTTCGCCCTGATCTTCGGCCTGATCGGCTTTGTGGACGACTACCGCAAGGTCCGCCAGCACCAGAACGAGGGACTGACGGCCCGGCAGAAGTTCATCCTTCAGCTGGCGGCGGCGGTGGTGTTCCTGGTGCTGATGCGGTACGAGGGCCTGCTGACAAACGACCTGTATATCCCCTTCCTGAACATGAGCTTTACCATCAACTGGATCGTGTATCTGATCTTCGCGGCCTTCGTTATTGTGGGCTGCGTCAACGCTGTGAACCTGACCGACGGCATCGACGGGCTGGCTGCCAGCGTCACCTTTGTGGTGATGGCGTTCTTCACCGTAGCCGGCGTCCTCTGGAGCACCTACGGCATCCAGGCTCTGTTCCCGGCGGCTATGGCGGGAGGGCTGGCGGCCTTCTTCGTCTATAACCACCACCCCGCCAAGGTGTTCATGGGGGACACCGGCAGCCTGTTTCTGGGCGGCGCGGTGGCGGCCCTGGCCTTTGTGTTCGATATGCCCCTGGTGTTGATCCCCGTAGGCATCATCTACATTCTGGAGACGCTGTCCGATATTATCCAGGTGGGTTACTTCAAGCTGACCCACGGCAAGCGATTCTTCAAAATGGCCCCCCTGCACCACCACCTGGAGCTCTCCGGCTGGAGTGAGGCAAAGCTGGTGGCGGTATTCTCCCTGGTGACGCTGGCGGGCTGCGTCCTGGCCTATCTGGGCGTCCAGGGACGATTCTGAGCACTCTGCGCCGGCCCGCTGCGGAGCGCGGCAAGATCCACAGACCCCGAGAGGAGGGAAGCAGTATGGTACGGCAGAAAAAAGCCCCGGCGGCCCGCCGGCGACCCATGAGTCGGGAAGAGGCCCTGGCCCGGCAGGAGCGCCAGCAGCGCCGGCGGGAGCTGGAGCAGGAGAGCCGGGAATTGGCCAAGGGGCCCATTGACCTGCCCTTCTTCATCCTGGTGATGCTGTTGACCGGCGTGGGCCTGGTGATGCTGCTGTCCGCCAGCTTCCCCTCCGCCTATTACGAGACGGACGGCCAGAACCCCATGTCCTACTTTATCCGCCAGGGCGTGTTCGCCATCATGGGCGTGGCGGCCATGCTCTTCATTGGCAAGATCAACTATCAGCGGTTCCGCGGTCTTGCAAAGCCGCTGCTGTATCTGGCCGTCATTCTGCTGATCCTGGTGATTGTTCCGGGCAACCCCTTGGCCATTACCCGGAACAACGCCACCCGCTGGCTGGGCATTCCAGGTACTTCGCTGCAGTTCCAGCCCTCGGAGATCGCAAAGCTGGCGGTGGTGATCTATTTTGCCGACAGCATCTCCAAGAAAAAGGACCGTATGCAGACGTTCCGCTACGGCATCGCCCCCTATGCGGTGCTGCTGATTGTCTTGGCAGCCCTGGTGGGCATCGAGCCCCACCTCTCCGGCGCCATCCTCATCATGGGCGCCGGCGCGGTGATGATGCTGGTGGGCGGCATCCACTGGAGATGGGTGGGGCTGGCTATGGGTGCAGCCGGACTGCTGCTGTATCTGGTGCTGGGCGTGATCGGCTACAACGCCTCCCGCATCGAGATGTGGCACAACCCCTGGCTGGATCCCCAGGGAGCCGGTTACCAGCTGCGCCAGAGCCTCATCACCATCGGCTCCGGCGGGCTGTGGGGCGTGGGCCTGGGGAAGAGCCGCCAGAAGTTTCTCTATCTGCCGGAGGAGCACAACGATTTCATCTTCGCCATCGTCTGCGAGGAGCTGGGCCTGATTGGCGCCACCGTTATCATGCTGCTGTTCGCGGCGCTGATTCTCCGGGGCTTCTGGATCGCCCTCCATGCCCGGGACCGGTTCGGCAGCCTGATGGTGGTGGGCGTCATGACCCTGGTGGGCCTTCAGACCTTTTTGAACATCGGCGTGGTGACGGGCCTGCTGCCCACCACCGGCATCTCCCTGCCGTTTTTCAGCTATGGCGGCACGGCGCTGTCCATCCAGCTGGCGGAGATGGGCATCGTCCTGTCGGTATCCCGGCAGATGAAGCCTACAAAGGCGGGGTAGTACGACCCAGAGGAGTTAAGAGATAAAAGATAAGAGATAAAGGCGGAATCTCAAAATGTCCGGCTGTGCCGGACACCGAATCTCTTCTCCCTTCACTTTTATCTCATATCTTTCGATTGGAGTGCAGCAAAGTGGAAGCATCATTGAAGAAGGTGATCTTCACCTGCGGCGGCACGGCCGGGCACGTGAACCCGGCTATCGCGCTGGCCCAGCTGATGCGCGAAAAGGACCCGGAGACAGAATTTTTGTTCGTGGGAGCGGAGCGGGGACTGGAGAAGGACCTGATCCCCAAGGCGGGATACGACTTCCGCACCGTCCACATCTCCAGCTTCCACCGGTCCTTCAAGCCTCGGGAGATCCGGCACAACCTGGTCTCTGTGGGGAACCTCCTTCGGGCGCCCGGAGAGGCCCGGGCCATTCTGCGGCAGTTCCGGCCGGACGTGGTCATCGGAACGGGGGGATACGCCAGCTTCCCTATGGTGAAGGCCGCTGCCAAGGCGGGGATCCCCACGGCCGTTCACGAGTCCAACATGGTGCCCGGCCTCACCACGGAGATGCTGGAGCCCTTCGCGGACCGGATCATGGTGGGGTTTGAGGCCTGCCGGGAGCACTACCGCCACCCGGAGAAGGTGATCGTCACCGGTACGCCGGTGCGGCGGGACTTCTTCCATCTGACGAAGGCAGAGGCCAAGCGCCGCCTGGGCGTGGAAGACGGCCGGCCCCTGCTTGTTTCCTTCTGGGGGTCCCTGGGGGCCTCGGGCATGAACCGGCAGATGGCGGACTTCCTGGCGCTGGAGGCGGCCAAGGAACCTTTCCACCACATCCACGGCGCCGGAAAGGATGGCTATCCAGTACTGCTAAAGCTGCTGCAGGAGAAGGGGGTGGACCTGGCGGACCACCCGGCGCTGCAGGTGCGGGAGTACATCTATGATATGGCCGCCGTCATGCGGGCGGCGGATCTGGTGCTCTGCCGGGCGGGGGCCTCCACCATCAGCGAGCTGACGGCACTGGGGGTCCCGGCGCTGATCGTGCCGTCCCCCTATGTCACCAACAACCACCAGGAAAAAAACGCGAGGGTCCTGGAAAACGCCGGCGGTGCCGCGGTGCTGCTGGAGAAGGACTGCTCCGGTCAGGCGCTGTTCCAGGCGGCCTGCGGCATCCTTCATGACGGAGCGCGCCGGGCCTCCATGGAGCGGGCCATGTCCGCCCTGGGAATCCGGGACGCCACAGAGCGAATTTATCAAACCGTGCTGGAAATCTGCCAGTAACCACGAAACCCCGCCGGCCATAGGATGGACTGTTGAACCATTCTGGATTCGGAGGGGAACGGATATGAGCCAGCTTTTGTCGGTGCGAGGCGGCCGCCGCCTGGAGGGAGAGGTCACGATCCAGGGGGCCAAGAACAGCGTCCTGCCCATTCTGGCGGCCACGCTGTTGGCAAGGGGGCAGGTGGCGCTGCTGGGCTGCCCCCGGCTGCGGGATGTGGACGCCTCCATCCGCATCCTGCGGCATCTGGGCTGCGACGCCCATTGGGAGGCGGATGCCCTGGCGGTGGACACCACCGCCCTGCGCCGCTGTGAGATTTCGGATGTACTCATGCGGGAGATGCGCTCCTCCGCCATTTTCCTGGGGGCGATCCTGGCCCGGTGCGGGCAGGCGGACCTGAGCTACCCCGGCGGGTGCGAGCTGGGCCCCCGGCCTATCGACCTCCACCTTGCGGGCCTGCGGGACCTGGGGGCGGAGATCCGGGAGGAGGGCGGCTTCCTCCACTGCCGGGCGGACCGGCTGCGGGGCCGGGAAGTGGTGCTGCGGATGCCATCCGTGGGGGCCACGGAGAATCTGATGCTGGCCGCCTGCGGGGCGGAGGGCGTCACGGTGATCTCCAACGCCGCCCGGGAGCCGGAGGTGGTGGACCTGCAGAACTTCCTGAACGCCTGCGGGGCTCGGGTGTCCGGGGCGGGGAGCTCCGCCGTGTCCATAGAGGGCGGGCAGGACCTCCACGGCTGTACGTACCGGGTCATGCCGGATCGGATCGCGGCGGCTACTTACCTCTGCGCGGCGGCCTCTGCCGGCGGGGACATCTATCTCCGGGGCGCGGAGGAGGGGCACCTGTCCACAGTCACCGCCGCCCTGCGGGAGGCGGGCTGCACGGTCACGGCAGACAGCGGAGGCATCCGGGCTCTGTGCCGGGAGCGGCTGCGGGCCGTGGGGCCGGTGCAGACGGCGCCCTACCCCGGCTTTCCAACGGACGCGCAGGCGGTGCTGATGGCGGCACTGCTGCGCAGCCGAGGCGCCACGGTATTTGAGGAGAACATCTTTGAAAACCGCTATCGCCATGTGGACGAACTGATCCGCATGGGGGCCAGCATCCGGGTATCCGGCCGGGTGGCGGTGGTCACGGGTGTGGAGCGGCTTCACAGCGCGCCAGTGCGGTGTACGGATCTGCGGGGCGGGGCGGCCCTGTGCGTGGCGGCTCTGGCGGCGGAGGGGGAGACCCGTGTCTCCCAGATCTGCCACATCGACCGGGGCTACGAAGACCTGGCCCGGGACCTGCGGGCTCTGGGGGCGGACGCGGTGCGCGTGGAAGAGACAGAAAACGGGTAGGAGAGACGACATGGCCAGACGCAGACATTCCAACCGGCGGCGCAGGAGGGGAAACTTCGGCTTCCTCTATAAGCTGCTGTCCGTGCTGGTGATCTGCGCGGCCGTGGTGATGGCCCTGACGCTGTTCTTCCGGGTGGACACCATCGAGGTCACGGGGACTGAGCGGTACACCGAAAAGGACGTGATCGAGGCCAGCGGTATCCAGCTGGGCGACAACCTCTTTCTGCTGAACAAGTACGAGGCCGCCCGCAGCATCGCGGAGCAGCTGCCCTACATCGACATTGAGGACATCCGCATCCGGCGGGAGCTGCCGGACACTCTGCTGATCGATGTGGCGGAGTGCGGTACACCCCTGGCGGTGATCCAGGACGGCAGCGCCTGGCTGCTGAGTCCCAAGGGCAAGATCGTGGAGCAGCTGCCGGCGTCTCAGGCTGGGGACTATGCGGTGATCGACGGCTGTGAGCTGCTGGCCCCCTCGGTGGGCACGGACATCGCCCTGTCCACAGAGTTCGCCAATCAGCAGACCAGTCTGCTGGCGCTGCTGGCGGCGCTGGACGCCGCGGGCCTGACGGACCGGGTGGATGCCATCCACCTGGACGATCTGTCCCGGCTGACTATGGACTACGCCGGCCGCTTTTCTGTGGAGATGGAGTACAACGCGGACTATGACCGGATGCTGCAGATCCTGGAGGCGGGAATCAGCAAGCTGGAGAGTAACCAGACGGGCAGCATCCGCCTGGACCTGAATCCGCCGATCCTCACGCTGGACTGAGAGTGGCGGATTTGGCAGAAGATTGCCGAGACAGGGGGGACGGACCGCCGCCCCTCCTTTTTCCGGACAAAAATCTGAGGGAAAAGCCCGATGGACTCTTGACCAGAGGGCGAAAGTGTCATACAATAAACTAAATGTTATGAGATACAGGATATTGTGAATCCAAAGGGACGATCCTCCCTTTTTACACAAACGATAGTAGGAGGCACCACTATATGGCATTTGGATTGGAGACCGGTCCCGATACCGTTGTCAATATCAAGGTCATCGGCGTGGGCGGCGGCGGCAACAATGTGGTCAACCGCATGGTCCGCAGCGGCACCAAGGGCGTGGACTTTGTGGCGGTCAATACCGACAAGCAGGCGCTGAACGTATCTAGCGCCACCTATAAGATCCAGATCGGCGAAAAGCTGACCCACGGTCAGGGCGCCGGATCCGACCCCGAGGTGGGCCGCAAGAGCGCGGAGGAGAGCCGCAACCAGATCGCCAAGGCACTGGAGGACACGGATATGGTGTTCATCACTGCCGGCATGGGCGGCGGTACCGGCACTGGCGGCGCCCCCATCGTGGCGGAGATCGCCAAGGAGATGGACATCCTCACCGTGGCGGTGGTCACCAAGCCCTTCGGGTTTGAGGGCCGCCGGCGGATGCAGCAGGCAGAGGCCGGCATCGCGGAGCTGAAGGACAAGGTGGACTCCCTGGTCATCATCCCCAACGAGCGGCTGAAGCACGCCACGGACCAGAAGATCACCTTTGCAAACGCCTTCGAGATCGCGGACGACGTGCTGCGCCAGGCAGTGCAGTCCATCTCTGACCTGATCCGGGATACCGGCTTCATCAACCTGGACTTCGCGGACGTCACCGCCATCATGAAGAACGCCGGCATGGCCCACATGGGCGTGGGTCGGGCCGCCGGCAAGGGCAAGGCCGAGGAGGCCGCCAAGATGGCCGTTTCCAGCCCCCTGCTGGAGACGTCCATCGAGGGGGCCAAGGGCGTGCTCATCAATGTCACCGGCTCCATGGACATCGGTCTGGAGGAGGTGGAACAGGCCGCCAGCTTGGTCCAGGCGGCGGTCCATCCCGATGCGCTCACCATCTTCGGCGCCACCTTCGACGAGACGCTGGATGACGAGATCCGTGTCACCGTCATCGCCACCGGCTTTGACAAGGTGCCGGAGCAGCTGCCCAAGGTGCCGCCCATCCAGGCGGGGGCCGCCGGCCAGCAGAGCGCTGCGGCAGAGCCCATGCCTCTGAAGGAAGAGGACGTGCCCAAGCCGGAGGAGCCGGAGGATGACCCCTTCGAGGATATTTTCAAAATTTTCAATAAGCGGGATTGAACGTTTTTTTTCCAGGACCTGCGGGTATTTGCCTGCGGGTCCTGTTTTTTTGCCGCCGCGGCGGCACAGTCAAAGCCTGCCATGGGGCTGCTTCCGCATTTTGCAAGGCGTGTTTTTCCGTCTGCGGCAGATGATAATCTCGCCGGCAGATCAGCGGATTTGCCGGCCGCGTTTCGGAAAGGGGTGATTTCATGTATGGACCATTTCAAAAAGCGAGACACGTGCTGCGGGGCGGAGCGGCGCTGGTCTTGGCATTGCTGTTGTGCGCGGCCATGCCGGCGCGCGCTGCCGGTGTGACGGCCGGCGGCGCGGACCAGGACACCTCCGCCCGGATGCTGGTCCCCGTGGGCCACACGGTGGGCATCAAGCTCTTTGCCCGCGGGGTGATGGTGGTGAAGGCGCCGGAGAGCGGCACGCCTGCGGATGACTGCGGCCTGCAGACCGGCGACATCATCGTCAAATGCGGCGGCGTCTCCGTAACCTCCTCAGAGCAGTTCCAATCCCTGCTCCAGGAGAATGGGGAGACGGCCACCGACCTGCAGGTCCGCCGGGAAGGCGGGAGCGTGACGCTCTCTGTTTCCCCGGAACAGAACGAGAAGGGCGCCTACTGCATTGGGGCCTGGATTCGGGACAGCATGGCCGGCATCGGCACCATGACGTATTACGACCCGGAAAGCGGCGCCTTCGGCGCTCTGGGTCACGGGATCACGGACGCCGACACGGCGCTCCTGATGCCCTTTGCCTCCGGATCCATTCTGCCCTCCACCGTGAAAGCGGTGAAGAAGGGTGCCATCGGAGAGGCCGGTGAGCTGCGGGGGGATTTCGACCTGGCCACAGATTTGGGTGATCTGTACGCCAACACCACCAGCGGCGTCTTCGGCACGCTGGACCCCGGCGAATTCACCGAGCGGCTGGGCGATCCCATGCCGGTTGCGGCCGCCGGGGAAGTCCACGCCGGTCCTGCCACCATCCTCTCTAATGTGGAGGGTGATGCCGTTCAGGAATATGATGTGGAAATTTTACAGGTTGTAGAGAATGCAGCAGACGGCCGGGACCTGGTGATCTCTGTGACGGACCCGGAGCTTCTGGCCGCCACAGGCGGCATCGTCCAAGGTATGTCCGGCAGCCCGATCCTGCAGGACGGAAAATTCGCCGGTGCGGTGACGCACGTCCTGCTGAACGATCCAAGCAAAGGGTATGGAATTTTGATGGAAACTATGCTGGCAGCGGGAGATTTCTCAGAAGAACCCGTGGCCTGACATGGTCTCCCAGGCAGACAGCGGCGGGGGGGAGGCATTTTGGTGCCGCCCCCCCCGCAATTTTTTTAAAAAAAAATTTAGGAAAAGCCCCCCGGCGGGGCGGGGCGTTGGGAGGGGGTTGGG
>NZ_CAKVVF010000027.1:0-2454 GCF_934833455.1 Oscillibacter sp. KLE 1728 | reverse complement strand
ACTTGGACTCCCAGGCAGACTGCGGCGGCGGGAAGCTTTTTGCTTCCCGACGCCCCGGAATTTTTTACAATACAGAGTTACGACTCTCCGCGCGGGAGTTCCTGCGCTTGGACAGTGGATTCGGCCTCCGCCTGGAAACTGCGGAACGCCGCAAAGTTCAATAGAATCAACAATAAATTGACCATCACAAAGGCGATCAGCACCCCGGCCACGATCCTCCAGATCCGCCGGGCCCGGCGGTTTTTCACCGCCAGCTGCTCGGCGATGCGGGCCAGCTGCTCCGCTGTTCCGCCGCGCTCCGCCTCTGGCGGGACCTCCGGCCCCAGCAGAGCCGCGGAGGTGGCGTCCAGCTCCTCCGCCAGCCGGATCAGCAGGTCTGCGTCCGGCACGGACCGGCCTTTTTCCCATTTGGAGACGGTCTGCCGCACCACATGGAGTCGGGCGGCCAGCTCCTCCTGGGAGAGGCCCTTGGCCTTCCGCAGGGCCTTCAAATTCTCTGCAAGCATTGCGTTGCCTCCTTTCCGGGATCATTCTACCAGGGGAACCGCCGTTGCGGCAAGCAACGCAGACGCACATGGCCCCTGAGCTGCAGAGGTGTTACCCCCCCTGTTCCCCGGAGAACAGCGCCAGCTTGGCGTTGAGCTTCCTGTAAATGCGCTCCCGGAACCAGGGCTCCGACGAGGCGGCCACTGCCTCCTCCAGACCGAACCAGGCCACAGCGCTGTTCTCATCCGGCTTCCGGCGCACGGGGGCCGCCGGGTCTGCCTCCAGCAGGTAGGTCACATTCAGATGCAGGTGGGAGGAGACGTAGGCGCCCCGCTTCTCGTGGCCGTCCACAGTGAGGATTTCCAGAGAGTAAATGTGGGGCGATACCGGACGCACCGCCGTGAGTCCGCTCTCCTCCCGGACTTCCCGCATGGATACTGCCAGCAGATCCCGGTCCCCGTCCGCGTGGCCGCCCAGCCAGGACCAGGAGTCGTAGAGGTTGTGGTACGCCATCAGCACCTGTGTCCGGTCCGGGCTCACCACCCAGGCGGAGGCCGTCAGGTGCCCGGCAGCGTTGTCCCGGGTGTAAAGCGCCTCGCCGCTCCGCAGCCGCCGCAGCAGTTCCGCCCGGTCCCGTTCCTCCTGGTCATTCCAGGGGCGATACGCTTCTAATTCCTCCAGCAGCGTCACATGTCTCATCCTTTCTCTTGAGATGGCTCCATTGTACCACGGCCCCGTCCAAAAGGGAAGCCACTGCTGCCGGGAGACTCTGCACCCCTTGCGGCACAAGGAGTTAGGAGGCGCGGCGCAGAAAGTGTCGAATGATTCTTGGAAGTTATTTACAGTTTCTTGTTGCAAATCGTGTCCGTTTATGCTACTTTATAGAAAACGCGATTTGAAGCTTCATGAATCCGTCGTAAACAGGAGCGCCCACTTTTTTCCGGCTGGGAGAGGGGGCCTGCTCTGAAGCATTTGTGCCTGGTAAACGAAAATTGTGGAAAGAGGACAGGGGAAGACATGGACATCAGAAGAACTGTATTGCTGGCAGATGCCAATGAGGAATTCCGCACCCTTGTGCGGAAGATCATAGACGAGACAGAGGAGTTTTCGGTGGTGGGGTCTGTGGGAGACGGGACGGAGGCCCTGCGCCTGGCGCGTGAGGAAGCGCCGGACCTGATTCTGATGGATGTGGTCCTGCCGGGGCTGGACGGCTTCGGCGTACTCAAGCAGCTGCGGGAGCAGGAGGGGAAGGTCCCCAAGGTTATCCTAATTTCCGCCTTCTGCAGCGACAGCGTGGTATCGGAGGCTGTGGATCTGGGAGCCAGCTACTTTTTGACAAAGCCCGTGGAGGAGAACGCCCTGCTGGATCGGATGCGGGCGCTGTTCAGCCGGGGTGCCCCGGTGGAGGAACACCCGGCGGAGCTGAAGAATCTGGTGACCTCTGTTATCCATGAGATCGGTGTGCCCGCCCACATCAAGGGCTATCAGTACCTGCGGGAGGCCATCATGATCGCCGTGGACGACATGGATGTGATCAACGCCGTCACCAAGGTGCTGTATCCGGAGGTGGCCAAGCGGTTTTCCACCACGCCCTCCCGCGTGGAGCGGGCCATCCGCCACGCCATCGAGGTGGCCTGGGACCGGGGCGATCTGGAGACGCTGCAGAAGTATTTCGGCTACACCGTCTCCAATGCCAAGGGCAAGCCCACCAACAGCGAGTTCATCGCCATGATCGCCGACCGCCTGGTGCTGGAGCAGCGGAAGGACCGGAGAGCGTAAGAAAACAGACAGAAAACCAGCCGGGAGAGGGTATCCTCTCCCGGCTGTTGTCAGGCGTACAGGAGCTTTTCCCCGATGACAGCCATCTGGTCTGCCGTCAAGCGCCAGTCCCAGGGCAGCTTGACCTCTGCCATCCGGTCCGGCCAGCACAGCAGGAATTGGTTCACCGGCTCTGCACCGGAGTACCGC
>NZ_CAKVVF010000026.1:13077-26018 GCF_934833455.1 Oscillibacter sp. KLE 1728 | reverse complement strand
CAGCCCCCACTCCTCGCACAGCATACCGAACACCAGGTCTGTGTCCGCCGCCGCCACGTTATGGAGCCAGCCGTTGCCGGCCCCCATACCCAAAAGGCCCCCGGAGGCGGCGGCGGACATGGTGCGGGTCTGCTGGTAGCCGGTGGTGGAGGCGGCCTCCCAAGCGTGGCCCCAGGAGGCGAAGCGGCTGAGGATATAGGGCTTGAACTTCAAAATGATGCCCGCTCCAAACACAGCGCCGCCGCAGATCAAAGACAGTGTGGCGAAATCCCCGGACCGCATATAGGCGATCACCAGGAAGGTGACGAAGAAAATGGCCGCGGTGCCGAAGTCGCTCATCAGGCCCAGCAGGCCGATACACACGCCTGTCAACACGATGAAGAGGGTCAGGTTCCGCTTGTGGAACAGCCGCTCCAGTGTGGCGGCGCCAGCGAAGATATAGCAGATCTTGGCGATCTCCGACGGCTGGAAGGACATGCCGCCGATGGAGATCCAGTTGACGGCGCCGTATTTGGAGTTGCCGATCACCAGGGTGATGCCCAGCAGGCCGATGGCGGCGGCCGCCATGAGCCAGCGGTTCTTCTGCACCCGGCTGAGATCCCGCAGGAACAGTCCCAGCACCAAAAACAGCGCCAGCCCCAGCAAAATAGCCAGGAACTGCTTGAACAGACTGCTCTGGGCACTGGAGGCAGTGATGGACAGTGACAGCGTGGAGAGGAAGAAGGCGATGGTCTCCATCTCAAAGCCCACGCAGCGAGTGGCCCGCAGGGCCGCGTAATAGAGCCACATCAGCACCGTCAGCCCCAGGAAGGCCAGGGGGATGGCGATGGTGGCCTCAGTCCCGGCGGCCACGAGCAGCTGCAGACAGGCCAGCACCTGAAACACCGTCAGCCACAGGAAAGACGGCCAGATGGCGGCGGGGCGCTCCGCCCGGCGCTTCGCCTCCTGCTCCTCCCGCTCCGCCACGGTCTGAGGCAGGAAGATCAACGGCACGCCCCCTAAAGTGATGGTATCCCCCAGCTTCACGGGAACGGAGGACGCCACCTTCTCCCCATTCACCGCCGTGCCGCCCTTGGACCCCAGGTCGTACAGCGTCCAGTTCTCATCTTCGCCCCGGCAGAGGGCGGCATGCTGCCGGGAGATGCTGGGATAGTTCAGATAGATGTCCGCCGTCTTGCTCCGGCCCAGGATGTTCTCCCAGTGGGTCAGGGGCAGGGACGTGCCGTTTGGCAGGCTCAGCTGGCCCCAGTTCTCCGGCGTGTGGGGAATCCGCAGCAGAGAGCGGACCGCCCGGTACAGGATCAGCACGGCCAGAGCCGGAAACAGAAAGCGCACAAAGGCCATATACCACTCCCCCGCCAGCGGATGTGCCGCCAGCAGGGCCGTCAGGTTGTCCAGCAGCCCCTGCAGAATCTCCATGGGTCCGCCTCCTCTCTTGAAACACAATTGCATAGTTTGTTATTATAGCATTTTCTCCGGGAAATGTACAGCCCTGCCTTCACCGGCATCTTTCCACTGGGGCGGCGCTGCAGGCGGGATTTGTGCAGGTTTTCCAGAAGTGTCAGCGTTTTTTCGGAGTTTCTCACGGGGAATTTCCCTTTTACTCTTGACCTCTGTTGAAAAATCCTTTAAAATATAACATTGTCTGCAAGACCTTCAACGCGGTTTTTGGAGACCATTTTTTCACGGATTTTCCATTTTACTCTGAAAGGCCGATCGATATGAAACATCCCTATAAGACGCGGGAGGGCGGCGCCACGGTGACGATCTTTGTCCCTTACGACTGCAAGAACCACTGCCCCTTCTGCATCAATAAAGGCGAGTATGCGGATATGACAGGGTTTTCCCTGGAGAAGATCTGCCGGAGCATCGAGCGGATGGACGCCATCACGCCCGACTGCGACTTCGTCTTCACCGGGGGTGAGCCCTTCGCCAACCTGGAGTCCCTCCAGGTGATGCTGGACAAAATCCCCACTACCCACAAGGTATATATCAACACCACCCTTCCCGTCTCCGAGCACCAGTCCGAGGCGGACATTCTGGCATTTGCGGAGCGGAACAGACACAAGATCACCTGCATCAACGTCTCCCGCCACATGCAGCACTATGTGGTGGAATCCAACGACGGCCTGCTTTCCAAGCTGCCGGTGCCCTTCCGGGTGAACTGCGTGCTGTACAAGAACTATCCCGCCGAACAGCTGGTGCCCTATATGGAGCGGTTCCGCAAGCTCCCGGGCGCCTCCATTCAGTTCCGGTTCGACTACACCGCCACCACACCGGAGAACCTCTATGAGGAGGAGGGGGACAAAATCCTCCAGGATCTGAAGAAGGTGGCCCGGTACACGGGACTGGACGGCTGCCGGATGCGCTGCGGCTTCCATTTCGACTACAAGGGAATGGAGCTGACATACCACAAGACGCTGCCTTACTCCACCATCGTGGAGACGGACCCGGTGAGCGGCGTCACCTACGACATCCTCTACGACATCCTCATCAAGCAGAACGGCGACATCCACTCCGACTGGGACGGCACGCCCCTGGATGTGGACGCCTATGAAAAGGTCGTGTTTGAGCCCTACGATCTGCGGTGGCTGGCTCGGATCGCGTAAGCAACAGGGGCGGCGGAGCATTCCGCCGCCCTGTTTTGATGAACAGGAGGAATGATTGATGAAACCCATTCAAACAGCCGGCGTCATCGGCCTGGGTTCCCTTGGCGTCCTGTACGCCACGCTCTTCACACGGGCGCTCGGCAAGGAGCAGGTCCCCGTTCTGGCAGACGGCGCACGGATCGCCCGCTACCGGAAGCAGGGCTTTTGGTACAACGACGCACCCTGCAATTTCAATTACACCGATGCCGCCGCTCGCACAGAGCCGGTGGACCTACTGCTGTTCGCCGTCAAGTTCGGCGGTCTGCAGAACGCCATCGAGACCTGCCGCCACCTGGTGGGACCGGACACGCTCGTGATCTCGGTCCTCAATGGCATCTCCAGCGAGGAGATCCTGGGAGATGCCTTTGGTCCGGAGCATGTGGTCTGGTGCGTGGCGGAGCGGATGGCCGCCAAGAAGGAGGGCAACCGCGTCGTCTGCGACCCCATTGGGGAACTGGCAGTAGGCGTCCCCGCCGGGGAGGACACCAGCCGCCTCCAGCGGCTCACCGCGTTTTTTGACAGCATCGGCTTCCCCTATGTCGTACCGGCGGACATCCGCACCCACATGTGGAGCAAGCTGCTGTGCAACACCGGCTGCAACCAGGCCGCCCTGGTGTTCCAGTGCGATTACGGCCCGCTGCAGGTGCCCGGAAAGCCCCGGGACACCATGATCGGCGCCATGCGGGAGGTGGCCGCCGTGGCCAATGCAGAGGGCGTCCCGCTCTCTGAGAAGGACGTGGCCGCATGGGTGGACATCATTGACCACCTGCCCTCCAACGGTGAGACCTCTATGCGGCAGGACGGCAAAAACCACCGGAAGAGCGAAGTGGAGCTGTTTGCAGGCACCATTCGCCGGCTGGCCGCCAAACACGGCATTTCCGTCCCTGTCAACGACTGGCTGTACCAGCAGATCCAGGAGATGGAGCGGAACTACTGAGCCTGTCCGGCAAAGGGACAAGTGCAGGTCTTCTGTCCTGCACTCCAATGATTCCGTCCCGCTGCCTGCGGACAGGCACGCTGGAAAGCCCCGGCACGAAGGTGCCGGGGCATCTTTTATTTCCGTATCAGCCCCAGCCGGTTCAGCCGGTGGGAGCGCCGCAGGTACCAGATTCCGCACAGGAAAATCTGCACCACCGTGGAGGCAGGGGTGGCCAGCCCCAGATGGAACAGAGAGCTGTCCGCCGCCCGGCTCACCAGCAGCGCCACCGGCAGCCGGACCCCCAGGGCCCCGACCATTCCTTGCGCCATGACGAACAGCGTCTGCCCGCAGCCGTTGAAAAAGCCCACAAAGCAGAACAGGAAGCTGGTAAGCAGGCAGTCAATGGCGTAGGCCTTGAGATACTCCCAGGCGGCGGCGATCACCGCCGGGTCGTCCGCGAAAATACCCGCCAGCACATCTCCGTGAAAGAATGCCGCCCAGCCCATGAGGAGGCCCGCCATCAGGGAGGACAGCACGCCGTACAGCAGCGCCCGCCGGGCCCTGGTCTCCAGCCCGGCGCCGATGTTCTGCGCCACGAAGGCGGACATGGACTGCATATAGGCAGAGGGCACCAGCATGACGAAGGCGCACAGCTTCTCCGCCACGCCCACCCCGGCGGAGGGAATGGTGCCCATAGAATTGGCGATGGCGATGATCACCAGGAAGGTGATATTCACCAGCAGGTCCTGAAGCGCCACCGGGCTGCCCAATTTCAGAATCCGTCCAATGATGGCACCGTCGAACCGGATGTCCTGCCGCCGGAGTATGAAGGCCAAGTGCTTTCCACGGATCAGCAGCAGGGACAGCGCCACGCTCATTGCCTGGGCAAAGACTGTGGCGATGGCTGCGCCAGCCACATTCAGGCCGAAGCCCCCCACCAATAGCAGGTCGCCGCCGATATTCAGAATACAGGCAATCAACACAGTGATCAGCGGTACCCGGGAATCTCCGATCCCCCGGAAGATACTGCCCAAAAGGTTGTAGGCCACAATGAACACCGCGCCGCCGGAGCAGATCCGCACATATTCTACCGTGCCGTCAAAGGCGTCCGCCGGGGCGTGCATAAGCATTGCCAGCTGAGGTGCCGCCAGCTCCAACGCCACTGTGGCAGCTACTGCCACCACCAGAAACAGGCAGATGCCGCTGCCCACAGCCGCCCCCGCCTCCTCCGGCCTGTCCTCACCGATCTTCTGTCCCAGCAGGACCGTGATGCCCATAGCCAGACCTGTGATGACGATGGTCACGGTCTGCATGATCTGGCTACCGGTGGAGACGGCCGAGATGTCCGCCGCAGTGCCGAATTTGCCCACCACCTGCAGGTCCACTGCGCCGTACATGGCCTGCAGCAGCAGAGCCAGCAGCACCGGCAGGGCGAATTTCAGCAGGGTCGACAGGATCGGCCCCCGTGTAAAGGTCTGTTCTGTTTCCATGATGTCCCTCCTCAACTCCGGAAAGGCGCGAAAAAAAGCCGGACAAGAAACCGGGCGCCCCCCAGCATCTTATCCGGCTTTGTGACTGCGGCCACAAGCCCTCCGATGAACAGCCAATACTTTACCATGCCACCGCGGGGGTTGTCAAGCCCCGTTTTTCCGCCTGCGCAGAGGTTTTACCCCCGCTTTACCATTTCAAGGTGGCAGGCCGTTGGGAAAAAGACTACACTGACAGCAGAGTCCTGCCCCGGCCGTGTCCGGGCGGAGAATATCCGAGATCGGAGGAATGTCCCATGCTGCCCTGCCAAACCGGCTGTCCGTCCTACCGGGAGGGCTGCCACAAGACCTGCCCTCAGTGGCGGCTGTTTCAGGAGAAGCAGCGCGCCCAGCGCCAGGCCAAGAAACAGTATCTCCAATTTTACAACGCTCTCTGTGCCCAAGTGGTCCGCCAGTGCAGGGCCATCGAGTACCGCCGCATAGCCTGGTGAGGACCGGCCTGCGCCCGGTGTCTCAGTCCTTTCCGTGCATCCTGCCGGGGACGGCGACTGGGCAAGGCTCACTGCGCCTCTTCACGGCCTCATAATAATCCACACAGTCCTCCGCGTCCCTGTACTCGATCATGTTGCACTCCAGCGCCGGAAGCGGCGGGATCAGCAGCGACAGCCAGGCCGTACGCCGCCCGCTCTGATCCGTACAGAGAATCAGCTGTTCGCGCATCTCCGTGTGAAAATACCTGACGAGAACTCTGCCCGGCTCCGCTTTCTGCTTCCCTGCCTTTTCCGCGGCGTCCCGCCGGATGGCCTCCAGCAGCTTCAGGGTCTCCCCGACCTCCTCGGAGATGGAGTCCGCCCCTCTGCCCTCGATCTCAGCCGCATCTTTCATATAGGCGGTTCCGGGCTGCGCCAGCAGGTATTCCACTGTCCCGCCCCTGGCCACGCAGTCGGTCAGGATGCGTCTGTATGCATGGGTGAACCCATAGCCGGACAATGCCAGAAGCTGGATCGCCCGTGCCTCTGCCAGCTGCTTTTTCAGTGCTCGGCTGTGCTCTCCCGGGGCATAGACCCGCTTGATCCCGTTATTCCGGTGGTCGATCCGGATCTGCAGCCGTGTCACAAGCGCGGACAGGAAGCCCACGGTGATCACGCTGGAGATCACCGCCGACAGGATCGTTCCCGCCAGCCACTGCATCCCATCATCCATCTGCCTCTCTCCTCTCTGTCTCTTCGGAGCTGTTGTCCTGCTGTCCTCACGCCATGCTGCAGTCCACCGCCACCTTGATGACACCGTCCCGCCGGTGCTCGAACAGGTCATAGGCCGCCGCGATATCCCGCAGAGGGACAGTGTGGGTGATGAGGGGCGTGGTGTCCAGCTTTCCCGCCGCGATCAGGTCCAGAATCTCCTGGCTGTCACAGCCGTCCACGCCGCCGGTTTTGAAGGTGAGATTCTTCCCGTACATCTCCGGCAGGGGCAGGAGCTGGGGCCTATCGTAAAGCGCCACCACCGTCACCACCGCATTGGGGCGGGCGCACTGCCAGGCCAGGCGGAAGGTCTCCTCCGCCCCGGCTACCTCCAGCACCCGGTCCGCGCCGCCGTGGTCGCTGTGGGCCTGTGTGAAGGCCAGCACCTCCTCCGGCCCCACCGTCAGCACCTGGGGATAGTGCCCCCGGACAAACCGGAGACGCGCCGGGTCCTTTTCGCAGACGATGACCCGCTTAGGCGCTTTCAGCAGCACGCACAACAGAGTGCAGATGCCTGTGGGGCCCGCTCCTAGGATCAGCACCGTGTCCTCCGGCCCGATCTCCGTGATGCGGGCCGCCCAGAAGCCGGTGGCCAGGATGTCGCCGGCAAACAGTGCCTGCCGGTCCGTAACGCTCTCCGGGATTTTCGTCAGACCCTGGTCCGCGTAGGGCACCCGGACGTATTCCGCCTGTCCCCCGTCGATCCGGCAGCCCAGGGCCCAGCCGCCGCTGGGATCCGTACAGTTGTTGACATACCCGTGGCGGCAGAAGAAGCACTCGCCGCAGAACGTCTCCACATTCACGCTCACCCGGTCGCCGGGGCGGACCGTCCGGACGCCGGGACCCACCGATTCCACCACACCTACCATCTCATGGCCCACGGTGATACCGGGCACCGCCCGGGGCACGGAGCCGTGCTTGATGTGCAGGTCGCTGGTGCAGATGCTGGACAGCGTCACCCGGACCAGCGCGTCTCCAGGTTCCCGCAGCACAGGCTTCGGCTTGTCCGTCAGCCGGAAGGTTCCTTTTTCCAAATAGGTATAAGCCAGCATACCATCTCTCCTCTCTGACTCCTATGATACGGCGGAAGCACGCCCCTGTCAAAGGCTTCTCCGCCGTTTCCCATAAAAAAGCCGGGGCTGCGACATCCGCTGCAGCCCCGGCGCTCTTCTTTTCAGATCACAGATTCTCCCCCAGCGTCTCCAGATTCTGCTCCATCAGGGACACGTAAGTGGCCCCCGCCTCCAGTTCGTCCGTGGATACATTGTGGCAGGTGTGGAACAGGGCCGTCTTGACGCCCGCGGCCTCCGCAATGCTGTCCGCCACCAGATGATTGGAGAACTCAATGTACCAGACCGTGGGGATCCCCTCTTCCCGCACCTTGTCCGTCAGGAAGGCGATGGTGGCTGCCGAGGGCTCTGTCTGGGTGCTGCACCCGGGGAAGGCAGCGTAGTAGTCGATGTCGAATTCCTCCGCGAAGTACCGCAGGGGAAATCGGTCCCCGAACACCATGGTCCGGTCCTCCACTCCGGCGAAGAAGTCCGCGAATTCCCGGTCCAGGGCCTCGATCCGGGTGGCGTAGCCCTCCGTGTTGGCGGCGTAAGTCCCGGCATTGGCCGGGTCCAGCTCCGCCAGCCTGTCCCCCACCGCCCGGGTGATGGCGGCGGCATTTTTCGGGGATGTCCACACGTGCTCATCGTAGCCCACCACTTCTCCCAGGCCGGGCCCCTCCGCATGGTCGTGGTCATGGCCCTCGTGGTCTTCCATGCCCTCCACTGTCTCCTCCTCCAGCAGGTCCACACAGTCCACCATCCGCAGGGCCTCGCCCTGCATGTCCACGGACTCCAGAATCGTCTCCACCCAAGCGTCGGATTCGCCGCCCAGATAGAGGAACAGATCGCACTCCTGCACTGCCAGAATGTCCGCCGGGGTGGGCTCGTAGGAATGGCTCTCTGCTCCCGGCGGCAGCAGAAGCCGCACCTCTGCCAGCTCTCCTCCGGCGGCCCGGGCGAAATCATAGGCGGGGAATACCGTAGCCACCACTGTCAGCCGCTCTTCCCTCTCATGCTCCGCCGGAGCCTGTCCGCAGGCGGTCAACAGAAGCACCATCGCCAGCGCGGCACACAACCGAATACGCTTTTCCACAGTCTGATCTCCTTTAAAAATGAGAATTGTTTTCAGATTATGCAGTATAGCACATCTCGTCCTCAAATGCAAGGTCCGGTTTGCGAGTCCCATGCAGCGGATTAGTCTTGGCAAACTTGCAAAACTCTGGTAAAGTTAAGAAAACGCTAAGATTTCAGAGGAGGCGCACCATGAGAAAGGCACTGGAGTTTCCCCGAATCGACGAAGGCAAGCTGGACGCGGTGGAGGCCCTGATTGCAGCCATTGCAGACAAAGAACCCGGTACCGCCGGCGCGGAGCTGGAGGACCTGGCCGCTCTCACGGGCAAAGTCCACACTGATGTGGAATTTGCGGAATACTGGAGCTGGACGGACCTGGACACATTGGCACGGCTCACACTGGCGCCGGAACCGCCCTGTATCCCCGACCTGTCCCGGGAGGAACTGGTAGAGCTTGTGGAAATCATCCAGCACTGCTCTGTCACCGGCCGGGAATGGGCGATGCGCTACTACACGGCGCTGCTGCGCCGCTCCCTCTCCCTGCCCAATGTCATGGACTTTGTGGCCTCCGGTGAAGATGTAGAGGTCATTGCAGAAAAGCTGCTCCAGGCGGCCCGGTAAGCGGCTTTCAAATACATCCCGCGGCTCCCGGCGCCCACGATGGTGCCGGGACCCGCTTTTCAACTGTGCTGCGGCTGCCCAGCCTGTCAGCCATACTGGAGTATGCTACTTCCAGCGAGCAAAGCGCCGAAAAAAAGGACTCTTTTTTATGCAAAAAGGCAGGAATACAGAACAGAGTCCCCAGCTATTTGCGCACTTATAACAAAAAGAAGCCGCTGGCATTCACAGATTTCTATACTGTCTAATTTGTTATAGAATTGACATTCCTCGCAGAAAGGGACTATACTATACATGCTGACAAGCACTCAAAACGGCAAATTTCGAGACGGCCCCCGCTTGGGGGCCAAACCGAACGAGGAGGATCAAGCATGAAAGACATTGTAGAGATCCGATGGCACGGCCGGGGCGGCCAGGGCGCCAAAACGGCGTCGCTGCTGCTGGCGGACGCGGCGTTCAACACGGGCAAGTATGTCCAGGGCTTCCCGGAGTACGGTCCCGAGCGCATGGGCGCGCCCATCACCGCCTACAACCGGATCAGCTCCGAGCGGAGCACCGTCCATTCCAACATCTACTTCCCGGACTATGTGGTGGTCGTGGATGAGACCCTGCTGTCCGCCGTGGACGTGACCGCCGGATTGAAGAAGGAAGGCGCCATCGTCATCAACTCCAGCAAGTCCCCCGCGGAGCTGCGGCCCCTGCTGAAGGGCTATGAGGGCCGGGTCTGCACCATCGACGCCGGTAAGATCAGCGAGGAGGAGCTGGGCAAGAACTTCCCCAACACCCCCATGCTGGCCGCCATCGTGAGGGTGTCCGGCGTCATCGGGGAGGAGGAGTTCATCAAGGATATGGAGGGCTCCTTCAAGCACAAGTTCGCCAGCAAGCCCCAGGTCATCGAGGGCAACATGCGGGCGCTGAAGAGATCTCTGGAGGAGGTGCAGGTAGGATGAGCCATCTGGCGAAGGATATGACCCCGGACGTGACCTGGAAGGACATCACCCCGGGCTGCAACATTTATGAGGGCGGCACGTCCAGCGTGGTGGAGACCGGCGACTGGCGGACCATGAAGCCCGTGATCGACTGGGACAAGTGCCGGCAGTGCCTGCTGTGCGCACCGGTGTGCCCGGATATGTCCATCCCGGTGAACGGCGAGGGCAAGCGGGAGGACTTCGACTACTTCTTCTGCAAGGGCTGCGGCATCTGCGCCAACACCTGCCCCTTCGGGGCCATCACTATGGTCAAGGACGAGAAATAAGGAGGGGAAGGAACAATGGGAATCAGAGAAAGACTTTCCGGCAATGAGGCGGTCGCCTATGCCATGAAGCAGATCAACCCGGATGTGATGGGCGCGTATCCCATCACGCCGTCCACGGAGATCCCCCAGTACTTCTCTACATACGTGGACAACGGGGAAGTGGACACGCTGTTCATCGCGGTGGAGAGCGAGCACAGCGCCATGTCTACCTGCATCGGCGCGGAGGCTGCCGGCTGCCGTGCCATTTCCGCCACCTCCTCCTGCGGCCTGTGCTACATGACGGAGATGCTGTACGTGGCGGCCTCCGACCGGCTGCCCATCACGCTGGCCGTCTCCTGCCGCGCCCTGTCCGGCCCCATCAACATCAACAACGACCACTCCGACGCCATGGGCGTGCGGGATGCCGGCTGGCTGATGCTGTTTGCGGAGACGAACCAGGAGGCCTACGACAACTACCTGCAGGCCATGCGGATCGCGGAGGCGGTGAGCCTGCCCATCATGGTGTGCCAGGACGGCTTCATCACCTCCCACGCCATCGAGAACATCGAGCTGGTGGAGACAGAGAAGGTCAAGGAGTTCGTGGGTGAGTACAAGCCCGCCCACGCGCTGCTGAAGCCCGGCGAGCCCATGGCCGTGGGCGCCTACGCCACGCCCGTGTACTACATGGAGGCCAAGCGGCAGCAGGCCCAGGCCATGATGGACGCCAAGGACGTGATCCGCAAGGTGGGCAAGGAATTCGGCGAGATGACCGGCCGGACCTACGGCCTGATCGAGACCTATATGATGGACGACGCTGAGGAGGCCATCGTCATCATCGGCTCCTCCGCCGGCACCGCCAAGGAGGCCATCAACGAGCTGCGGGCCCAGGGCAAGAAGGTGGGCCAGATCAAGGTCCGCTCCTTCCGTCCCTTCCCCAGTGAGGATATCTGCGAAGCCCTGAAGAACGTGAAGGCCTTCGCCGTGATGGACAAGGACGACAGCTTCAACGCCCACTGCGGCCCCATGTTCGCGGAGGTGACGGCCAGCCTGTATGCCGCCGGCATCAGCGGCCCCAAGGGCATCAACTACATCTACGGCCTGGGCGGCCGCGACGTGCGGGTGGAGAGCATCCAGCACGTGTTCGCGGAGCTGGAGAAGATCGCGGCCACCGGCGAGGTGGGCGAGACCTATCGCTACCTGGACGTCCGGGAATAAGGAGGGAAAACAGTCATGGCATATAGTCTGAAAGAAAACCTGATGAAAGAGGACCGCCTGTCCGGCGGCCACAGAATGTGCGCGGGCTGCGGCTCTCCCATCGCGGTGCGGACGGTGCTGCGTGCCCTGAACCCGGAGGACAAGGCGGTGGTGTGCTCCGCCACCAGCTGCCTGGAGGTCTCCACCTTCATGTACCCCTACACGGCGTGGAAGGACAGCTTCATCCACAACGCCTTTGAAAATGCGGCGGCCACGATCTCCGGCGTGGAGACGGCATACCGGGCGATGAAGAAGCGGGGCAAGCTGGATGATACGTACAAGTTCATCGCCTTCGGCGGCGACGGCGGCACCTACGACATCGGCTTCCAGAGCCTGTCCGGCGCCATGGAGCGCGGCCACGACATGGTGTATGTCTGCTACGACAACGAGGCGTACATGAACACCGGCATCCAGCGTTCCTCCTCCACCCCCCACTTTGCCGACACCACCACCACGCCTCAGGGCACGGTGATCCCCGGCAAGATGCAGCAGAAGAAGAACCTGACGAAGATCATGGTGGCCCACGGCATCCCCTATGTGGCCCAGACCACGTTCATCGGAAACTTCAAGGACATCACGGAGAAGGCCCACAAGGCCATCTACACCCCCGGCGCGGCGTTCCTGAACGTGATGGCGCCCTGCCCCCGCGGCTGGCGGTATCCCAGCGAGAAGCTGATGGAGGTCACCAAGATGGCGGTGGAAACCTGCGTGTGGCCGCTGTACGAGGTGGTTGAGGGCAAGTACATCCTCAGCTACAAGCCCAAGAACAAGCTGCCGGTGGAGGAGTACCTGAAGATGCAGGGCCGCTTTGCCCACATGTTCAAGCCCGGCAACGAGTGGATGATCGAAGAGGTCCAGAAGGAAGTGGACAAAAACTGGGAGGAGCTCCTCAAGCTCTGCGAGCTGTAAGCAGTCCTTCCGCACTCTCCATATCAGTACGAAGGGTTGGCCTTTGGGCCAACCCTTTTGCTGTTTTTGGCATGATTTTTGGAGGGTTTTGCCCGCTGCTCCGGAATTGACAGGCATCCTCCGGGGGGTATAATAGAATCAATGATTTTCAGGAGGATCGGATGCTATGGAAAATACTGTTTTAGAAAAATTTCACCAGGGCCGCCAGAGCCTGGGAACCTTCTCCGCCATCGGCAGCCCCCTGGCGGTGGAGAGCCTGCGTTATACCGGACTGGACTATGTGATCGTGGACACGGAGCACTCCCCCGCCGGGATCGAATCCGCTGCGGCCCAGATCGCCGCCGCCCAGGGCGCAGGCCTGACGGCCCTGGCCCGGGCCAATGAGATCTCCCGCACGGCAGTGCTGCGGCTGCTGGACGTGGGTGCCCAGGGTGTGGTGGTCCCCTGCGTGGAGACCGTGGAGGAAGTCCGGGAGCTGGTCCGGTATGCCAAGTTCGCGCCTCTGGGG